>NZ_VHSI01000040.1:0-3028 GCF_013048705.1 Vibrio sp. A11
ACCAGTACTCGTCTGTTAACATTGTTCTTGGCATGATGGGTTGTCATGGTTAGTTTTTGGCGAAAGTAATTATACCAGCCCATCATGCTGTCTAATAATCCATCACGAAAGATCAACAAGCCCTAATATAATTACATTATCACCCTGCACACTGATTGTCATGTTAATACGTAAAGCATACAAGTTTCGACTAGAGCCTACCGCCACCCAAGCGGCTAGACTTGCTGTACTTTGCGGTCATGCTCGATTTGTGTGGAATCAAGGCTTGCGTTACTGCTTAGGTAAGTTGGAGTCTGACGAGAAGATCCCAAGTGCTTTTGAGCTGAATAAACTAGTGACGCAGTGGAAGAAAGAAGAAGAAGAACTTTCTTGGCTCAAAGAAGCGTACACCGATAACCTACAGCAAAAACTTAAAGATTTACATGGTGCTTGGATACGATGCTTCGACAAATCACTTGCGGCTGACAAGCCTAGATTTAAGAAAAAAGGCAAAAACCAAGACTTAATTCGCTTTGTTAACTTCAACAAATACTGTGAGCTAGACGGCAAGCGAGTGAAACTACCAAGCAAGCTGGGTTGGTTGAAGTTCCGCAAGTCTCAAGAAGTGCAAGGCAACATCAAGAACTGCACCGTTAGCTTTAAATGAGGTCACTGGTATATCTCATTCCAAGTAGAGCAAGATATTGAACACTAACAATATCGCCCCGTGGGTTCATGGGGAGTTTACGGAAAACCTCTAAATCAGACTGAGTTTTCCCATTAAAATTTATATATTGATTTAGCTAAGGTTCAATAAAGCATAACGCCCACTTAAGGGGCTGACAACGCTACTACCAAGTTTCTGCACAACGCCGAAACCACTGAAATCAACGCATAATAAAAATGCCGCGCGTTGGAAGTCCCTCTTGAAGTGTTATAAGGTGGATAACTACTTAATTAAATTGAGTATTTCTTTAAATTCTGGTGCTCGGCAATCTTTAACTAGTTCATAAAGACTCATTTCTAAACCAGTTATACCAACTCCAAAATCTGCTAACTTTCTGATTGCTAGCTCTTTGTTTAATTCATCACGTGACGAAACACAATCGCTTACTAAGTGTATATCGTAACCCAGTTTTTTTAGATGAAGTGCCGTTTGATAAACACATATATGAGCTTCGATCCCACATATTAACCAAGAAGTTTTGGCTGATTTTTGGATTTCCTCTATAAAACGAGGCTCACTACAAGCGTCAAAACTGAACTTGCCAATAGGCTTTTGATTACTCAATAGCTCATTTATCTCTTCGATAGTTTTACCTAATTTATCAGGATTCTGCTCAAGCCAAACTATTGGTAAACCAAGAAATTGGGCTCCTTTAACTAGTTTTGTACAGTTTGAAACGAGCTCGTTACTATTGGATACCAATCGAGCAAGCTTACCTTGAATATCAACGACAATCAGGCCAGTGTTTTCCTTATTAAGCATACAAACTCCTGTGCTAAACCACTTTATAACGCCCGCTTAAGGGGCTGACAACGCTACTACCCAGTTTCCGCATAACACCGTAACCACAAAAACCAACGCACAATAAAAATGCCACGCGTTGGTTGTCCCTCTTGAACCGTTAAAAGGCCCAGAATTAACCTTACCTGAAGGGTATTATTTTACAGATCGCACAGGCAAGCAACGCCAAAAAATCCGTGTCTGTTGGTGGTTAGATAAGGCGAGTACGTATCAACAACTCGCTCAGGTACCCTACGGAGAAGAGCATCGTGTTCCTTCAATAACATTACCCGAACCCCACGTCGGAAGCGTACTCTCAGTGCCAGTCGTCATTGGGCATTACAGTTTGTCGGGTTATCCAATACGACTATCCAATCATGTAGCGTGCGTTGATTATAATGCAGCAAAGGATGAACAACCTATCGTAGCTTATGAATGGTTCTCAGGTGAATCAGTTACTTTGGATAACCAGGCCTTTTATTTCGTTGATAAACAACCGTTACATTCATTTCACATACTAGGAATGGAACGGGTCTTCCAGCATCATATTGACCAGCTTCAAAATACGTATTCAATCACCGAACCGTTAATTGATATCGTAGACAATTTCCTGTGGGAGGAGTGGGATCCTATCGGGGTTAATTCCCTTGTCGAATGCCGTGATGAATATCAATCTTATGTTAAGGACGCCTGTCTATTAGCTCTTGCCGGAGATGCTGAAATTCTCGCTGCTTGGCTGAGGTTTATAGAGTCAGCAATTATCAACATCATTGAGCATGATCATCAGGCTGTCAAAACACGCTCAGCCATACTAGCCATTCAGCTCATTACGCAGATAAAAAAATGCAGTCCTTAAGCTCATTTAAAATTTGTGAGGTGATAATGCTTGTTCAAAGAAGAATCAAACTTGAAGATAATAGCCGATTACAAATCAGATCATTAACCACTAAAAAACCTTTGTTGTGGTTAGCAAGCCAACCTGATGAAGAAGACCATTATCGGAGATTGCTAAATAAACCTAACAAATCACCACGCCCCATAAACGACCGTATCGGCAATTTAAAGCCATTCAGATGTTAACGCATAGGGTTACCTTAGAAGACCACTCAACTCACGCTCAGCGCTCATTGGCGGCGTTTTTCGCTATACTTTAAGTTGGTGCTTGTTGAATCGCACTTTGATTTGAAATTAAGATGAGATACACGCTTACCCCTATGACTTCCAAAAAGTCTCTGGTATCCATGGGTTGAAACATTAAATCCGGTGCTAGCGTTGACAAAACTTGCTGATACTTGCGGTCAGGCAATCAGACCAAAAATAATGCTCCGCAAAAAGGCTTTACATCTCACGGACCGTCGTCCCCCTCTTCTTCAGTTTTTGTTATCGCAAACGGCAGTGACAAATTTCTGCTCGCTCTGACTTCCACCGGTGAAGTGCATATCCAACTGCATACACTATGATTTACATTCCAGTTTCTTGCTTTGACTTTATCTTTTTCTGTTAGCTCAATTTCAATTCCGTCCACGGCGAAAGTAACGCGAC
>NZ_VHSI01000041.1:0-2961 GCF_013048705.1 Vibrio sp. A11
TAAGCTGCCTGTGCGGCAGTGAACTATGAAACTTTATCAGTAACCTATTGTTAATAAAAGTAATTACATCAAATTTCTCAAAATAACCTTTTATTTTTCACTCGATTTATTATTAATATAAATCAATAACTTAAAATCCAACGAAAAAAGATGGGTAATTTTATTGCCAGTTAACGCCCTGCTAAGGGGTGAGCAACGTAACTACTAACTCACCGCATAACACTGTAAAAACTAAACCAAATGCATAACAAAAATGCTACGCGTTGCGAATCCCTCTTGAGCAGCTTGTTATATGCCTTTTGTACGCATATACTTAATGCGCACTTTACATACGCACTGGAGGCAGCATGAGAAACTCATACAGCACACAAGCACCAAAGAAGGCGACAAATTTAACTCTAAACAGTGAGTTACTCGCCGAGGCCAAACGCCTTAATATTAATCTTTCAGCCACAATGGAAAAGGCACTTGAAAAAGAAGTAAAACAACGCCTTAAAACTGAATGGCTAGAGCAAAATGCAGAAGCTATTAATGCATGCAATGAACTTACTGAAAATCACGGTCTATTTTCCGATTCTTACCGAGTATTCTAATGTCACAATTTTCGCTATACCAAAATAACGATAAAAGCACTTCAACAGCATACCCTTACTTTGTTGATGTTCAAAGTGAGTTACTTGATACACTGAATACTCGATTAGTTATTCCGCTAACACCCGTTGAGTTATTGGATAAAAAAGCGCCGAATCATTTATGCCCAATGATCCATATTGATCAAGGTGACTTTGTAATTTTAACTCACCAAATGGCCAGTGTCCCGACCAAGATTTTACGTGAACCAGTCAATGAGCTAAGTACTTTCAGAAATGAGATCATTGCAGCTATCGACTTTCTGATTACTGGCATATAACGCCCGCTTAAGGGGCTGACAACGCTACTACCAACTTTCCGCATAACACCGTAACCACTAAAATCAACGCATAATAAAAATGCCACGCGTTGGAAGTCCCTCTTGAAGCGTTTGTTATGTGCCCGTACTCATTGTGTACTCTAAATGGCCTGTATGTTCATCAACTTGCTCACTAATCACATTGAAACCTTGAGACAGATAAAACTGGTAACTCGCCTGATTTTCTTTGTACACAGAAAGAGTAAGCGTAACCCTTTGCGATTTTGCATGGTTCAGCAATTGCTTACCAATACCTTTACCTTGTAAATCAGACTCTACAAATATCGCTGCCAGATTACTTTCATACAATGCGTAAAAACCAACAACTTTAGAATCTATTTCATAGACGTATATCTCTGAAGCTGGAAGGTAGATATTACGCATATTATCAACTTGGGATTTCCAAAATTCAGCTGAGACAAAATCGTGAGCTTTCATCGAAGCCGTCAACCAGATTTCAATAATCGAATCTAAGTCATTATCGTTGTATTTTCTTATCATTTTTCACTCTATGATAACAAAATTTATAGGGGCAACATAACGCCGCGTTAAGGGGTGAGTAACGCAACTACCAACTCACCGCATTGCACTAAAAACTAATAAAATCAATGCATAATGAAAATGCTACGCGTTGCGAATCCCTCTTAAACGCTTTGTTAACTGGCCGATCCCAAATGCCAAAATTACCAATTTTTTTAAGCTGCCTGTGCGGCAGTGAACGGATCGAGTTTGTCGCGGATGATGTTACTGCATTTCTAAGCTGCCTGTGCGGCAGTGAACAGTCTGCAAGTCACTTATCGGCTTGGGTTGCTTTTCTAAGCTGCCTGTGCGGCAGTGAACCCAAACTATTAATTAATTTTTGATGCATTGATTTTCTAAGCTGCCTGTGCGGCAGTGAACCTTGCTTACTTGCCCGCCTTACGAGTCATACATTTCTAAGCTGCCTGTGCGGCAGTGAACTATGAAACTTTATCAGTAACCTATTGTTAATAAAAGTAATTACATCAAATTTCTCAAAATAACCTTTTATTTTTCACTCGATTTATTATTAATATAAATCAATAACTTAAAATCCAACGAAAAAAGATGGGTAATTTTATTGCCAGTTAACGCCCGCTTAAGGGGCTGACAACGCTACTACCAAGCTTCCGCATAACACTGAAACCACTAAAATCAACGCATGATAAAAATGCCGCGCGTTGGAAGTCCCTCTTGAAGCGTTTGTTATGCTTTATTACTTATTGATTACATTGAACTTTTAAAAAATTCATTTGTTCGCAGCACTCTAACTCAAAATGATAAACTTGCCTACTTTCAGCAAGCATTGTTGCCGATAAGATCCCAAACAAGTTGAAGCGAATTAGCCTGAGGAATCAAGGGGTCAACAACACCAAAAGAAGAGACCTTTCAGCGACAATTGAGCCTTTTACGAACAAAATTTATCAGAGCAGTGCCGGAAAAAAGCGCATAATCATCGATAAACTTGCGCGAACCAAACACTGTCAGCAAGTAAGATATTCATGAGATCCCAGACAAGTTGAAGCGAAATAGCCGGTGGAATCAATGAGCAAGCAACACCAAAGAAAGAGACCTTTCAGCAACAATCGAACATTTTTGCGAGCACAATTTATCAGAGCAAAGTTACCGAAAAAGCACAAGTATCGTTCAACTTTCAATCGCCACCAAAAAGAACAATAAACTTATAATATCAATAAATTAGAGTAGGAAAACTTCTAAATCAGACTAAATTTCCCCATTAAAATTTATATATTGATTTTGCTGAGGCTCAATAAAGCATAACGCCCGCTTAAGGGGCTGACAACGCTACTACTAACTTTCCGCATAACACCGTAACCACAAAAACCAACGCATAGTAAAAATGCCGCGCGTTGGAAGTCCCTCTTGAAGCGTTTGTATGGATAATAACTAACGAATCAGGGTAAAGTGAGACCCAGACTTTAGCTGCAACTAAAGTTCTCTATCTGATAGTTCGATTGAAGTGTGGCTCCTCT
>NZ_VHSI01000042.1:0-2536 GCF_013048705.1 Vibrio sp. A11
TCGCCACCAAAAAGAACAATAAACTCATAATATCAATAAATTAGAATACAAAAACGTCTAAATCAGACTAAGTTTTCCCATTAAAATTTATATATTGATTTTGCTGAGGCTCAATAAAGCATAACGCTCAATTAAGTAGCCCGAAACGCTATTACCAGCTTCCCGCACAACGCCGTAATCACCGAACTCAACGCAAAACGAAAATGCCACGCGTTGAGGGTCTGCTTAAATTGTTTGTTATATGTAAAACTCAAAGCTAAAAGTATGTTGG
This sequence comes from Vibrio sp. A11, assembly GCF_013048705.1. NCBI lineage: Bacteria > Pseudomonadati > Pseudomonadota > Gammaproteobacteria > Vibrionales > Vibrionaceae > Vibrio > Vibrio sp. A11. The sequence continues at coordinate 272 of NZ_VHSI01000042.1, forward strand.
TATTGAACCATTTGACGCCGCTGGTTCCTTTGTGTAGATCATGCAGTCAGAACCACGAATACTGACAAAACCAAGCTTCGTGTAGAACTGCTGTCCAATATCGCTATGCAGGTACAAAGCCTTGCAATTGTTCTTATCAAATAACTCAGATTTTATTGAGTTAACTAATTTTGAAGCATAACCTTTATTTCGTAGTTTTAGAGGTGTAGCCACAGAACCAATACCAAAAGAATCCTCTTTAAGATCGAACATTCCACTATAAACAATAAGAGATGATACGATTTCCTCCTTTTCAACCAATACATACCAAGTACCAGCTAAGTATTTTTCACTGTTACGACAACCAGCTAAATAATCCTCAAAAGAAAGACCGTCACCCCATACATCGAATCCCATTGAATAGATTAGATCTAGCTCATGAGCCTCTGCTTTTCTTAACTTCAGCATTGTAAAATACCTAAACTAACCAAAACATATAACGCCGCGTTAAGGGGTGAGCAACGCGACTACCAACTAACCGCATTGCACTAAAAACCAATAAAATCAACGCATAACGAAAATGCTACGCGTTGCGAATCCCTCTTTAACGCTTTGTTATGTACGTGCACTTTGTTCCAGCGAAACAAACAGCGGCTTTACAAATTTGGCCTCTTCTTGGTAACGATTTCTCGTATCCCAAAGGTCAACAGCATGTTGAATATTAAGCCAAAATTCTGGTGTATTTCCTAATGCAGCAGCTAACTTAATTGCTACTGGAGCCGTTAACACTCCACCATTAATCAAATTACTCACCGTATTTCTGTGTACACCCATAGCTTCAGCGAGCGCTTTTGATGTGATGCCCATTGGCTCAAGAAACTCTAATTTCAACATTTCACCAACGCTAACTGGACGACGTTTTGTTTTACGCATAGTCGTTACCTCAATACTTATGTGGGTCTAAGTAAGTATTTAGTGCAACACCATCAACCCACTGAAAAATCAAACGATATTGTTTATTTACTCGCATTGAACACCAACCTTTAAGATTTCCTTCAAGATGTTCAAATCGATTGCCCGGTGGAATTCTTAAGTCTGACTCAGCTTGAGCTGCATCTAAGATTTCCAGCTTTCGAAATAGAGCATTTTCTATACTGTTTGGAATTAAACGATGTCGTTTATCATCCTCATAAAACTGCTCTAACCACTTATCTTTAAATTCTAATGCCATTACAACTTGCACTGTCTCATTGTGCATCCATACACAAAGAGTAACGCATAATGACACTGTGCACAAGTTTGATTTTCAGGAAGGATTTCAGAGAAGTACATAACGCCCGCTTAAGGGGCTGACAACGCTACTACCAAGTTTCCGCATAACACCGTAATCACCAAAATCAACGCATAATAAAAATGCCACGCGTTGGAAGTCCCTCTTGAAGCGTTTGTTATAAGCTGGAGCCCAGGTTCTCGATGTTATCATCAATTTCGTTTGCTAGATCTTTCACGTTCCTCAAAAGCTCTAAAATTGATTCAACAGAAATATCTATCATTTGCCCATCTTTGTCATACCCAGCTCGATGAACACAATGGTGACGTAACTTTACGGCTTTGAACAACCAAGATAGGTTTCCAAACTTGTGATCTAGAACAGCTTGATACATTGACTTGATCTTCTTGACATCATGAAAGATCAAATCTTTCAAGTAAGTTGCCACTGTCACTTTAAGCGCATCTTTTTCTTGATAGATATCTTTGAGAGTAAACTTTCGTTTAGCAAATTCAGGATCTGTTTCTACCAACTTCCGAGTAAGTTCATCTGAATTACAAACATGATGGATGAACACTCCCGCTAAATACCCCTCAAAGGAAGAAACAACATGGGCATGAACCATAACTAAGAAGCTAAATTTTGCTTTTTCCGGAACTTCCAAATCGAGCATAATATCGACACTTTCAAGTTGATCCATTAATAATTGATAGTGTGGCTTATTCTCGTTTTCTAAATACCATTCACGCTCTTCATCATATGGATAAACGTTCTCTTCTAACCATCTATCCATAAACTCTGGATCACTTGCACTTCCACCATAACTTTCGCAAAAATCTGCGTAATCACCCATTAATTTGTCTCTCTAATCTAATTATTATTCGTGGCTTATAACGCCGCATTAAGGTGTGAGCGGCGCTTGGCTATACTTGAGCGAAGCGAAACTGCCAAGCGTTGCGAATCACTCTTAAATGCTTTGTTAGCTTTAAGCTGATAGCCCCACCAAAATTAACACA
>NZ_VHSI01000043.1:0-2279 GCF_013048705.1 Vibrio sp. A11
CGTAGCGGAACCCTGTTTGTGTTTACCAACCGCCGTCAAACCATGCTTAGAGCATTATGTTATGACGGCTCTGGCTTCTGGTTAATCAATAAACGCCTGAGCAAAGGCCGCTTTCAAGATTGGCCCCATCATCACCAAGATGGGGTGACCCCTGTCGCCGCGAAGCAGCTTAAAGCTCTGTTGGTGGGGCTGCCTGGCTGGCAAAAAGTATGACCGTACGCACACTATTCCCCTTTAAGTTATCGATCCTCACGATCATGTTGACCGATCCCACAATGCTGGAATAATTGAGCGCATCAGCACTGCAAGCCAGCCGACAGGAACTTAAATGGCGCAAGACTTTACCGATATTGACAGCGAAGAGCTGGACAGGCTTATCCAGCGAGTGCACGAGGCAAAGGAGCACGACTTAGCACTGAGTGCGGAAGATTGCCACATCTTGTTGAAGGCATTAAAGACGCTGGCTGCCTTGCAAGAGCGTCTGTCTGACAACGATATCACCCTGCATAAATTGCGTAAGTTGGTTGGCATGGTCAAGTCATCTGAAACGATGGACACTCTACTCGGCCAGAAAAATAAGAAAAACAAAAACCGCGGTCAAAAACGTCCTAAGCCTAAAAAAGAAGTGGCCCCCAATTTTCGGACATGACTTTAAGTGGTCGATCTGTTTTGATAGTACCCAACAATACAGGGACAGATTATGACTAGAAAACGTAGAAACCACTCTCCTGAGTTTAAAGCTAAGGTGGCTCTCGATGCCGCTAAAGGCGATAAAACCGTCGCTGAGCTAGCTCAGAAATATAACCTGCACGCTAACCAGATCTCAACATGGAAAAAGGAGCTGCTTGAAAACGCAGCCATGATTTTTGCCACCGAAAATCACTCAGGAAAAGAGAGTTCCGAAGAAGTGGACAAACTTCACGCCAAGATCGGTCAATTGACCATGGAAAATGATTTTTTGGCCAAAGTGCTCGGTCGTTAGACCGAGCCCAGCGAAAGAGTTCGCTGGTTAAATCCACCCCATTGCCGATAAAGCGCCAATGTGAGCTGCTCAATATTGCTCGCTCTACCGCTTACTATCAACCCATCGGACTCTCTGCTGAGGAGATCACGTTACGACGAATGATTGACGAAATTCATCTGCAGTATCCGTTTATGGGCAGTCGGCGCATTCGAACTGAGCTGGCTAAAAATGGCCATAGCGTTAATCGTAAGCGTGTTGTTCGACTCATGCGCGATATGGGGATTGGGGCGATTTACCCCAAGCCCAAAACGACGCTGGCGAACAAAGCACACAAGGTGTATCCCTACCTGTTGCGTGATATCGAAGTCACTTACCCAAACCAAGCTTGGGCGATTGATATCACATATATCCCAATGGCGAAGGGGTTCCTGTACCTCGTTGCGATTATCGACTGGTATAGCCGCAAAGTGCTGGCTTGGCGACTATCCAACACCATGGACACGAGTTTTTGTATCGAAGCGCTTGAGGAAGCGCTGAAGCATTATGGGCCACCTGATATCTTTAACTCAGATCAAGGCAGCCAGTTTACCAGCACAGAGTTCACACAGAAGTTAATTGAGCATAACGTACGTATAAGCATGGATGGGAAAGGCCGCTGGGTTGACAATGTTTTCATTGAGCGATTATGGCGAAGCCTGAAATATGAGGAGGTTTACTTAAAGGCTTATACCACGCCCCGTGAAGCCGAGCTTGAAATCGGCAACTACATGGTGTTTTATAATGAAGAGCGTAACCATCAAGGACTCAATAACCTCACTCCTGATGAGGCCTACTTCGGTAGGCAAAGATACGCAGCATGAGCTGGGTCAACCACTTAAGAAATGAGCTTATGTGTCCAACCGTTGGGGTCCACTTCTAAATACCCAACCCAGCACACCACCAGTGAAACCGAAAGTCACTCAGCATAAACTGGACGATCTAAAGAAAGGCGATAGTTGCCCCGAGTGTCAAAAAGGCAAGTTATATAAATACGAGCCCGCTACGCTGTTGCGGATCACTGGGCAAAGTCCGTTCGTCCCAGAGCAACACGTTATGGGGCGGCTACGTTGTAATGCCTGTGGTCAGTACTTCACTGCCAAGTTACCTAATGACGTGATAAATGATGGAGAGCCAAGCCAGAAGTATGGTTACAGTGCCCGCAGCCTGATGGCTCTTCACAAGTTTTTTGCAGGTGCACCCTACTATCGTCAGGAGAGTACGCAAGCGCTGATGGGGATTAAACTGACCGCCTCAACCATCTTTGACCAAGTCGAGT
>NZ_VHSI01000044.1:0-2237 GCF_013048705.1 Vibrio sp. A11
AGCAAATCAATTTCAAAGACCACATCGTCCCAGTCTACCGTTGACTTATCTTTGTCCTGACCTTCTTTATCGCGTCGCAACCAGTCGCGGGTATCGTTGTAGGTAGAGCGATAATCTTGAATAGCGCGCTCGCTTGGCATGTCGATGGTTTGCATTGCCTCGATGTCAGCATCGTCCAGATAGTACTTTGACTTGAACTCTTCGACGGCTTGTTCATCACTGGTATCTAGGCTTTGCAGTGCTTTCAAGCCAGCAAATTCATCGTAGTTTTGTAAAATATTTTCTGCTTTGAGGTATTCACCAAACAGCTTGGCAAATTCTTTTTTATCTTGTTCTTTTTCAATATTTTCTGGGTTTGGAAAGCGTTGTTGCAGCTCTTTGACGATATCAACAAACCCTCGACGCGCTTGGCCCGTAACAATATCGTTAAAGCCTTCCATGTATTCTTTGTAGCTCTTCTCCAACACCACGTTTTTGGTGTTTTTGTCACCAAACAAGGTGATGGCATCAATAGTTGCCTGCTCTAAGTCCCGGAAGGTAACAATATTGCCAAAAGTTTTGGTCGCATCATAAATGCGGTTAGTGCGAGAAAATGCCTGCATTAAACCGTGATAGCGCAAATTCTTATCAACAAACAAGGTATTGAGCGTAGGCGCATCAAAGCCCGTTAAAAACATACCGACCACTATGAGTAAATCTATTTCTTGATTCTTCACGCGCTGGGCAAGGTCACGGTAGTAGTTTTGAAAGCCATTACTGTCCACGCCATAGTTAGATTTAAACAGGGCGTTGTAATCGTTAATCGCGGCGCTCAAAAACTCTTTCGCGCTGCTGTTCATCGCGCTAACTTCAAAGCTCTCATCTAAAATATCACCAATGGCATTCTGCTCTTCATTGGCTGCAAATGAGAAGATAGTTGCAATGCGCAGAGGTTTACTTGTGGGCCCATGTTCAGTCTCGGCCTGCAATGTTTTAAAGGTTTCATAATACGCTTTCGCCGCATCAACACTGCTGACCGCAAACATGGCATTAAACCCTTTGGCGCCAGAATAGGCGCGATGCGTTTTCTGGTTAAAATGGTTCAGAATATACTGCGAGATTTCACGAATGCGCATCGGATGTAAAAACGCTTGCTTGGTTTCAAAGGCGCTGAGCTTCTTATCATCCTGCTCAGTCTCAATGCTCTTAAATTGCGGGCGAACATCGTTATAGTCCACTTTGAACTTGAGTACCTTTTCATCACGTATAGCATCGGTGATCACATAGGTGTGTAACTGCTGACCAAACACGTCGCCCGTGGTTTCAGCACCCAAAGCGTTTTCAGGGAAAATGGGCGTACCGGTAAAGCCAAACTGGTAGTACTTTTTAAATTTCTTCTTCAGGTTTTTCTGCGCCTCACCAAACTGACTGCGATGACACTCATCAAAAATAAACACCACTTGCTTGTGGTAAATAGCTAAATCGCTTTCACTTTTGATTAAGTTGTTGAGCTTTTGGATGGTGGTGACGACAATCTTGTTATCGTCTTTATCAAGGTTACTCTTAAGCCCTGCGGTACTGTCTGAACCGTTCACACTATCAGGCGAGAACCGCTGATACTCTTTCATGGTTTGAAAGTCGAGATCTTTTCTGTCTACCACAAAAAACACTTTATCAATGCAGTCTAAATCGGTGGCCAAGCGTGCTGCTTTAAAGCTGGTAAGGGTTTTACCGGAACCTGTGGTGTGCCAAATGTAACCACCACTTTCTGGCTTAGCCCAATCTTTAGCGTTAAACGCGCTCTTTATCTTCCATAAAATGCGCTCGGTGGCGGCAATCTGGTAGGGGCGCATCACCAGCAAGGTATTGCTGACATCAAATACCGAGTAGCGCAAAATTACTTCAAGTAGCGTCTCTTTCTGGAAAAAAGTCGCCGTGAAATCTTTTAAATCCTTAATCAGCGTATTGTCAGATTTTGCCCAGTTCATCGTGAAGTCGAAGCTGTTCTTGTCGCGCTTAGTGGTATTGGCAAAATAGCGCGTATCGGTGCCATTAGAGATCACAAACAGCTGCAAGAACTTGTACAACGAGTTCTCTGTATTAAAGCTTTCTTTGCTGTAGCGATGTATTTGGTTAAACGCCTCACGAATAGCCACACCACGCTTTTTCAGTTCAATTTGCACCAAAGGCAAACCATTGACCAAAATCGTCACATCGTAACGGTTGGCATGGCTTCCCGTTTGCTCAAACTGCTTAAT
>NZ_VHSI01000045.1:0-2073 GCF_013048705.1 Vibrio sp. A11
TCAACGACGTGTGTGAAAACATCGAAGCCATAAAATAAAAAGTTGATGATTCAAACTCGATTGGGTTTAAAAAATGTAAGGGTGATACTAGAAATCTCCAAAGTATCAGGCATTAAAATTAATGAAATGAAAGATGAAACGATCTACTAGATAATCAGTAAATCGGAGAGTTAAAAGTGAGTGACGCTATAAAAAATAAAGCAACATAAAAGAGAGTGACTCTGTGAATGTCGAATACAATCCTGAGATAAAAAAACCACGACAGAGCAAAAAAAACCAGAAGTTCCGCACCTAAATGTGACTTTTCTAACCAAAGACGCACCAGCACTTTTGTTCAGCAGAAAAGAAAAAAGAGGTGAAAACAAAACCAATTTCATCAGTGGTGCAGACTGGTTTGATAGCAAAATAAAAGTAATTTTAAATACAGTTCGTGATGATGATCCGTTTGCTGATCAACTGGTTTTCGATATAGAAAATGCTATTAATAGTTTATCTGAGCTTTATAAAGAAGAGCTTCAGAGCATCAAGTCTTCAATTGAAACCAAGCTAACTTACTTTCACACATCGTTAGAAATTTCAGACAAAGTCCACGTTGAAACTCACGCAATTAGCTTCCAAAGTCGACTCACTTTCGACTTATTGTGGGCATTAAAAGACCTTGATGAATCGCTTTATTCTCTTTATTTAAGCGATAAGTATGCGACCCTTCCGTCTCAACTAGTGACAGAAAAAAGACAGGAACTTCGAAAAGCATATCGAGTAATATTGCAGATGATTAACCGATGGAAACCCTCAGCAATAACCCGTGAAGATCTGGCTCATAACACTCAGCGCGTTGTGAAAACGTTTGAGATGAATGAGCAAATCGAGCTAACAAAAGAAGTTCTTATGTTAGAAAAGAGAGCGGCTTGTGCTCCCAACATCAAAACACGAAACTTCAATAAACTTGATCCTGCAACCAAAGAAAAGCTTACTGAGCTTTACGGCTAAATAGAGTCAACTCGCTTAAAAAAGCGATCTGGTTTAAAAGCTAGATCGCTTTTTTCGTTAAAAAGCAATATTAAAAACCCACACAAATCTAATCTATTTTACCGGAATATCTAACCTGTTTTGCCGGAACCTAACCTATTTTACCGGAATATCTAACCTGTTTTGCCGGAACCTAACCTATTTTACCGGAATATCTAACCTGTTTTGCCGGAACCTAACCTATTTTACCGGAATATCTAACCTGTTTTGCCGGAACCTAACCTATTTTACCGGAACACCTAACCTGTTTTGCTGGAACCTAACCTGTTTTGCCGGAACACCTAACCTATTTTTCCGGAACCTAATCTATTTTACCGGAATATCTAACCTGTTTGGTCGGAATATCTAACCTATTTTTCCGGAATTACGGTTTTTTTTCCTATCATAAAGCCACTTTTTTTGACTCGATTTTCACTATATATAATATATATAAAGATAAGCTATATAACATCGACTGAGGTGTTGTATAGCTTGCTTTTTATTTTTGGTTGTTTTGGTTGGTTTGCTCTTGCCTTAAATGTGGCGTGAAATCTGGCGATTTTTTGGGGGTGGGTCGTTAATGATAAAAAAGGAGACAAACATGAAATTATTCGTTTATTCATTAGCGCTGATTTCCACATCAGCTTTTTCGTCCACTGTGATGACAAATGATGTCAGTGGAAATATATACATTCAAAAAAGTGGGTATACAAAAATTAAAGTGGATACGAATCTTGAGCAGAAATTTCCGCTACTGGAGGTAAGGACGTTCGACATCCCTTCGTCGGTAAAAAATATCGGCCAAGCTCTGAATTATAGTTTGGCGCTTTCAGGGTACAAACTTGATGATCTAAAAAGAACCGAACAAAAAGTTTCAAATCTATACACGTTAAATCTTCCTTTCACAAATCGAGAGTTTGCAGCAGTAACAACGATGCAAGCAGGGCAAGATCATGAACGTTTTTTGCGCAATGCGAGGTTAAGTTTGACCTGACGTGCGGGCTGTGATCTTATGCTCCTTTTTTAAGGTGTTGCCATGAATATTAATACCATCAAAGAGCACTT
>NZ_VHSI01000046.1:0-1893 GCF_013048705.1 Vibrio sp. A11
TTGTGCGCCGAGCATGGCGTTGATCTAGGAGGTGAAAGTCCTCTACGGGCTCAGTCGAGCGGGAACCGTTAGCCTATGCAAGGGTGTTCATCGTGAGGTGAAATCTGAAGGAAGCAAATGGCAAAACGTGGTGATGACGAACAGAAATCTGATAGTAGGCTGTGTCGACTTGGGTAACCTAGCAATAGATAGAATAGCCCAACGACTCGACGAGAAGTGCGATGCAGTAAATCAGGCATGACCACGAGAAAGAACAACGTCTTACCTCGGGAGATCTTATTATCTGTTTCGGACGAAACTAAGCAGCCAGTGATGGATGCTGATGGGTAATAAGGAGTCAGCAGAAGGCATAGTACCTTGAGGAAGTACAACTTAAGGGAAGGCCGGAACTGAATAGGTCAAGAAGCAGTCGCCAGATATTCAAATCAGTGGAGTAACAGTAACGATGCGACCCATCTCTACGTTCCGATTGGTGAAGCCAAAAGTGGAACTGACGGAAACGAAGCGTAACAAGCTGATTTGGCATAGAAAGAAGGACGAGTCTTGATGGACACCACTCGATTACTCGAACAGATGTTCAGTCCGGGTAATTTAAACGCTGCGACCAAACAGGTGAAGCGCAACAAGGGGTGCGGTGGGGTAGATAGACTGACGATCACAGCGACCTTGGAAAAGCTTCGCCAGTTGGATAATGGGCAGCAACTTCGCCAGTCTTTACTGGATGGAAGTTACCAACCGTCTCCCGTTCTGGGTGTAGAAATCCCCAAGCCAAAAGGTGGAGTACGCCAACTGGGTATCCCAACCGTTCAGGATCGCATCGTACAACAAGCGATGGCACAGCTCCTGACACAGTTGTATGAGCCGAAGTTCTCAAAGAGCAGCTTCGGGTTCAGACCAAGAAGGAGTGCTCATCATGCTTTGTCGAAAGCGAGTGAATACATTCGAGAAGGGCGGGGATATGTAGTCGATATAGATCTGGAGAAGTACTTCGATACCGTCAATCACGACAGACTGATGTATCGGCTGTCTCAAGATATCGCGGATAAACGGGTGCTGAAACTGATCAGGAAATATCTACAAAGTGGTCTGATGCGAAATGGAGTGATAGAGCGAAGACAAAGAGGAACCCCACAAGGAGGTCCTCTGTCGCCGCTGCTCTCTAATATCGTATTGGATGAGCTTGATAAAGAGTTAGAACGTAGAGGTCATAAGTTCTGCCGATACGCAGACGATTGCCAAATCTACGTAGGTAGTGAAGCAGCAGCGCAACGGGTGAAAACCTCGGTTACGGAGTTCTTGGAGCAGACGCTTAAATTACGGGTAAACCGTGAGAAAAGTGCGGCGACCAGAGTGAGTGAGCGTAGCTACTTGGGACACCGCTTCAACGATGATGGTGTGATAGGTATCAGTGATGACGCCATGCATCAAATGAAGAAACGAGTGCGACAAGTCACCAAACGAAATAGAGGACGAACGTTCCCGGCAATCATCAAGGAACTATCGACGTATCTACGAGGTTGGCAGAACTACTTTAAACTGGGCTTAAGGCCGTCATCGATGAGTCACCTAGACAGTTGGATAAGACGCCGACTGCGGTGCTACCGTCTAAAACAGAAAAAGCGGAAATACAGCATAGCGATGTGGCTGATTAGTTTAGGAGTCGCCAAACCTAATGCATGGAAAGTCGCAGGTTCAGATAAAGGATGGTGGAAACTCTCACGGACGCCCCAAGTCAATCAGGCTTTACCCAACAAACGGTTGGAAGAGTTGGGGTTATACTCATTGTTGGAAGGGTATGAAACATTGAAAATCTATTCGGAACCGCCGTATGCGATCCACGCTTGTACGGTGGTGTGAGAGGACGGCGGGAGTGATCCCGCCTCCTACTCGATT
>NZ_VHSI01000047.1:0-1705 GCF_013048705.1 Vibrio sp. A11
AAGAAACCGGATTTACCTAGTCTCTTAGCCTACGCACTTGAACCAGGACAACCGTCGCCTGGCCCACCTAGCCTTCTCCGTCCCCCCATCGCATTCATAAGAAGTACGGGAATATTAACCCGTTTCCCATCGACTACGCCTTTCGGCCTCGCCTTAGGGGTCGACTTACCCTGCCCCGATTAACGTTGGACAGGAACCCTTGGTCTTCCGGCGGGGAGGTTTTTCACCCCCCTTGTCGTTACTCATGTCAGCATTCGCACTTCTGATACCTCCAGCAAACCTTACAGTTCACCTTCAACGGCTTACAGAACGCTCCCCTACCCAATACGATAAATCGCATTGCCGCAGCTTCGGTGTATTGCTTAGCCCCGTTACATCTTCCGCGCAGGCCGACTCGACTAGTGAGCTATTACGCTTTCTTTAAATGATGGCTGCTTCTAAGCCAACATCCTAGCTGTCTAAGCCTTCCCACATCGTTTCCCACTTAGCAATACTTTGGGACCTTAGCTGGCGGTCTGGGTTGTTTCCCTCTTCACGACGGACGTTAGCACCCGCCGTGTGTCTCCCGGATAGTACTTACTGGTATTCGGAGTTTGCAAAGGGTTGGTAAGTCGGGATGACCCCCTAGCCTTAACAGTGCTCTACCCCCAGTAGTATTCGTCCGAGGCGCTACCTAAATAGCTTTCGGGGAGAACCAGCTATCTCCGAGTTTGATTGGCCTTTCACCCCTAGCCACAAGTCATCCGCTAATTTTTCAACATTAGTCGGTTCGGTCCTCCAGTTGATGTTACTCAACCTTCAACCTGCCCATGGCTAGATCACCCGGTTTCGGGTCTATATCCAGAGACTGAACGCCCAGTTAAGACTCGGTTTCCCTACGGCTCCCCTATTTGGTTAACCTTGCCACTGAATATAAGTCGCTGACCCATTATACAAAAGGTACGCAGTCACCCCATTAAAGAGGCTCCTACTGCTTGTACGTACACGGTTTCAGGTTCTATTTCACTCCCCTCACAGGGGTTCTTTTCGCCTTTCCCTCACGGTACTGGTTCACTATCGGTCAGTCAGGAGTATTTAGCCTTGGAGGATGGTCCCCCCATATTCAGACAGGATATCACGTGTCCCGCCCTACTCGATTTCACTTTACTGGCGTTAACGGCTACGGGGCTATCACCCGGTATCGCGTGCCTTTCCAGAGCACTTCGCCTGACACCAATAAAGCTTAAGGGCTAATCCAATTTCGCTCGCCGCTACTTTCGGAATCTCGGTTGATTTCTTCTCCTCGGGGTACTTAGATGTTTCAGTTCCCCCGGTTTGCCTCGCTGCGCTATGTATTCACGCAGCGATAAGTGCTTATGCACTTGGGTTTCCCCATTCGGAAATCGTAGACTCAAGTGGCTTTTACTGCCTCATCTACGCTTATCGCAAGTTAATACGTCCTTCATCGCCTCTGACTGCCTAGGCATCCACCGTGTACGCTTAGTCACTTAACCATACAACCCCAAAGGGTCTTTGGCTTCTTGCTTTCACGAAAGTGAAAACAAACAAGCGACCAAGTTGTCTCGCGTTTAATTTACATGAGTGCGAGACAGATTTTGCCGGACTCAATTTTGAAAAGCATCCGAAGATGTTTTTCACCAAGCACACTTGAATGTGTATTTTTGGTCTTTATCAAAAGATAAAGATTGAGAACTTTACAAGTAAC
>NZ_VHSI01000048.1:0-1681 GCF_013048705.1 Vibrio sp. A11
AGCCAACCAAAATTAGTGTGCCAATGAAGCAGAAGCGTTGCATGATGAACCCCGGCTTCTTGGAGCAAGTCTTGTTAGCTGGATTTAAGTTGGCGGCTAAATTCTAACCATTCATGCGGACGCCCTGCTTTCGAAAGGTGTAGCGTTGAGTGGAAGTTGTTCATCTCAATCTTAATTGGCCACTGCTGACCATTAATAGCCAAGGTAATTTCACGCGATGGAATACGACGAGGTACTGAGGTGAAAGATAATGCGGGCGTCTTCTGATCTGGTGGAGTTATGTACGGTGATGCCGGTGACTCTTTGTCTGTGACCATATATACACATGACCCTTGATTTGCGTCTGAGCATCTCTAGATGGTCCAGAAACCAAGGAATAACCAGTCACAAAGACATGGTCGGTTTCATACTCATGCTCCACTTGTCTGGATCGTAAGTTGTCACCAACCCCAACAAACATAAAACCAAGGCATTACCGGTAAAATGCTGATCACTAGCCCCAATGGAATGGGGGCCACCTCGTCGGAACTCCAAAGCAGGAAATGCGTTGAACTTTCAGGTCTCGCTGGACACTGGTTTGGTCAGCTTCAATAACCAATTTAGACAGGGCATGCTCAGGATCGGTATTGCCAATTGATTCAAACATAGCTTGCAAAATCTCAGGGCTCGGCTGGGTTAACCAGGCGAGCAACTCAGGTGTCATCACCCGGTTTAACACCAGAATTGAGAATTGCTCGTGCTGCTTGCACCGTCCGTCGCGCCAGCGAATAAAATAGCGTTCAATGCGGTTATTAGTAGCCCACTGGGATAATGTTTCTAAAAAAGGGTTCCACTGATAGCGTCCATCTTCGTCTGTGATCGACAAGTCTGAAACAGGCTAAGTCGTCATTTGAAAGATCAATTTCGATTGGCTCTCTCTTCGAAGACGCGGAGTTCCTTTTTATGTCTGATGACAAAAACCTGATTATGTTTTCATTGTCCATTTTTTAATTCACCTTCCACGTAAAAGACAACCAGCCTAGAAACCAATAAATTTCAGACGCTTGTGCTATTTAACTTCCTTCCTGAACAGCACTTAAAAACACTTATATCTGCCCACCCACACCTTTAAACTTCTCAACAAATGCAGCAATTTTCTGAAACACCGTTTGCTTCTGGGTTCGGTACTGTGGGTTCAATGGGCTAAGTTTGGGCAGCGCCTCATTAAGTGCAGTGCCATTTTCAGAGGCGTACTCACGTTTGAGTGATGAGGCAATATAGCGTTTGGCAGCATCGATATTGAGCTTTTCAGAGGCAATGATGGCCTCGGCTTCGCGCTTCTGCTCCGCTTGGGCGAATTTGAAGAAAGCGTCGATAATGCTGGCTTTGTCATTGATTTCGTCCAGGTTTGTCTGGTTAATAAAATCAACCACCAAGCTCTCTTTCGCTCTATTGCCAAGGCTACCGCGGATCATACGGCGGACTTCTTCAATCAAGCCTTCTTTGCTCTTGTTCTTCTTATTGTGATCAAAAATCAGTTCAAGAATGTAATCGAGGTTGATTTCCTGAGATTTAAGCAAATCAATTTCAAAGACCACATCGTCCCAGTCTACCGTTGACTTATCTTTGTCCTGACCTTCTTTATCGCGTCGCAACCAGTCGCGGGTATCGTTGTAGGTAGAGCGATAATCTTGAATAGCGC
>NZ_VHSI01000049.1:0-1614 GCF_013048705.1 Vibrio sp. A11
AAAAAGTAGCGATCATTGCTTGCGTCAGAAAGATGGTAGTTATCCTAAATTCTATGCTCAGAGACGGCTGCATGTGGGATGTAAACAGCGCCAAAATTAACTCTTGACGCCATAGTCTCTTGTTATGTGAATTCTCGATTGAAACGCCTAACTTTTGTACGCACATTTTTCATAGGTGATGACGTATTAAACTGAATCATGCGCCCCAAAGTCCATTGTTCATACCACGTAACACCATATAAGTCATGATTATTTAAGCTTGAAATGAGTAAAAGTATCTCGTTAACCGTAGACTCAAGTTCAATGAGTAAATCATTGTATTTCCAATCACGATACTCTTCGTGGAAGCTTTCAGCGAGTGAACCTAATTGGTTCCATTTATAACCAGTTTCTGGGAAATCTACATGTTGGTGTCGAGATCTTAGCTGATGCCATTTAAGAACCAGTTTTCCCCAACCAATCAAGTAAGCCACTGTATCACTAACACTAATGACCGTACCTTTCACGTTTCCCTCTACTCCAGATTTGCGAGCTTTACTTTCCGGAATTGAACGATAGTCAGCCATGAGTTTCGGAAATATTGAGTTTATAGCTAACTCTAATTCATCTTTATTTTTTGGCACAGAAGACATTTTGATCTCCATTCACATAACGCCGCGTTAAGGGGTGAGCAACGCAACTACCAACTCATCGCATTGCACTAAAAACTAATAAAATCAAAGCATAACGAAAATGCTACGCGTTGCGAATCCCTCTTTAACGCTTTGTTAGCCGTCATGCCAACGAGAGCCCACCATCAACTACCAGCGTGTGACCAACGATATAACTAGATTTATCAGATAATAAAAACTCTATTGCATTGACGATTTCGTCGATTTCACCAAAACGATTGATTGGTACGACGCCTGAAACCTCAGCGCGAATATGAGAATTTTCAAGTTGCTTTTCTTCCCATCGAGGCGTCCAAGTGACACCGGGGGCAACTGCATTGATTCGAATGCCAGATTTAATGCTTTCTAAGGCAACAGATTTAGTTAAACCCTCAAGGGCGTGTTTAGCTGCACTATACATTGATGCATTGGGTGTCGGTCTAATACCATTAACCGAACTTATATTTACTATGGATGCACCTGCTTCCATTAACTTCAGTTCAGATCTCAAACATAAAGCTTGGCACAAAAAATCCACATGAAGTGTTTCTTTGAGAAATGGGACTTCTACTTGAGATAAATACCCTCGAGAAGCAAGTGCCGGAGACGCGTTATTTACAGCAACGTCTAACTTACCGTAATGCTCTGCAACGTGGGTAAATAGCCTTTCTAATTGTTGCTCATCCGCAATATCAACAGACTGATAATCAACAGCTTTTAATTCTGGGTATTTTTTAAGTACATCTAACCAAGTATTCTTTGAACGAGAACATGTAATAACTTTATATCCCTGCTTCAAAAGCCGAAGAACTGTATGTAAACCGATACCTTTTGAACGTAAGCGCTCATTACTCAGCATAACTCATGTTCCAACCACAACGATCTAGTCTTTAGCCAAGTTCCAAGGCAGTAGCGCTTCTATTTGCTCAAGAGTTTCAGCGTATGGCAGCTGAGTAAGAAGGGT
>NZ_VHSI01000004.1:0-275382 GCF_013048705.1 Vibrio sp. A11
GTTGGGGTTATACTCATTGTTGGAAGGGTATGAAACATTGAAAATCTATTCGGAACCGCCGTATGCGATCCACGCTTGTACGGTGGTGTGAGAGGACGGCGGGAGTGATCCCGCCTCCTACTCGATTGGGCAATAAGGAGTAGTTAAGCATGACCCCAGCCATTGATTTAGCGAAAAAAAAGCACATCGCCCACACGATTCATCACTATGAGCATGATCCTAGTCATCCGAGTTATGGTTTAGAAGCTGCGCAAGCTTTAGGTCAGGACCCCGCGACGGTATTCAAAACGTTATTATTCTGTCTCAATGGCGAAGCTAAGCATTTGGCCGTTGCGGTGATCCCCGTTGAAAAAAAACTCAACTTAAAGCTCGCGGCAAAAGCGGCCAAAGCGAAAAAAGCTGAGATGGCCGATCCAGAGATCGCTCAAAAGATCACGGGTTATGTGGTGGGTGGGATCAGTCCGTTAGGGCAAAAGAAACGCTTGCCGACTTTTATTCACAGCAGTGCCGAGACATTGACCACTCTGTGTGTTAGTGCAGGCAAGCGTGGTTTAGAGATAGAGCTTAGTCCACAAGATCTCACTAAGCTCACTGATGGACAGTTTGTTGATTTGTGCCAATAAATCTGTCGATTTGTGGTTGCAAGTGGTGATATGGGAGGCCCTCGTTTATCTTGATGAAGTCTATTGATGGTCATCGGATGAACGAGAGCGTCACTGATCATTTTCTTATTTTAATTTGTCGCCATCTGGCGACATGATCAATGCTTATCCATTTGCGTATTGTCGACCACGTGGTTTTCACCGAGATCTTTTGGCAACACTAAGTTGAGAATAATTGCCACAATTCCACACAAACTCACACCTTGTAAACTAAATTCACCAATGCCAAACGCCATACCACCAATCCCGAAAACCAGAGTGACGGCGACAATCACAAGGTTACGAGATTTGTGTAAGTCGACTTGGTTCCGGATTAAGGTATTAAGTCCAACGGTGGCTATCGATCCAAATAATAGAATCATAATTCCGCCCATCACCGGGATTGGAATGGTTTGTAACAATGCTCCAAGCTTGCCGACCAAGGCTAATACAATCGCCGTTACTGCCGCCCAAGTCATGATCACCGGGTTAAAGGCTTTGGTTAGCATTACCGCGCCAGTGACTTCACTGTAGGTTGTATTTGGTGGTGCACCGACCATACTGGCTGCTATGGTCGCAAATCCATCTCCCGCAATGGTACGATGTAACCCCGGTTTTTTAAGATAATCTTTTCCGGTGACATTAGAAATTGCGAGCATATCGCCGACGTGCTCAACGGCTGGAGCAATCGCGACCGGAATCATAAATAAAATGGCATTAATGTTAAATTCAGGAAAGGTGAAGTTTGGCAATGCTAGCCACGCGGCTTGTTGAACCGGAACAAAACTTACCACACCAAAGTACAGAGAAACGCTATAACCGGCGGCAATCCCTGCACAAATAGGAATGAGTTTAAAAAAACCTCTCGAAAAGACACTGACACCAACGGTCACCAGTAGTGAAATCGCTGAAATCCATAACGCAGCTTGTGCATCAATCAACTGTACTGAACCATCCCCCGTTCTGCCCAGTGCCATATTGACCGCAGTAGGTGCGAGACCTAATCCAATCACCATGATAACTGGCCCAACGACCACGGGGGGTAATAGCGTATGTACAAAGCCCACGCCTCGAACTTTAATGATAGCGCCGAGTAAGACATAGACTGCGCCTGCGGCCATTAGGCCCCCCATTGTTGCCCCAATTCCCCAGGTCTGTACGCCATACATAATGGGAGCAATAAAAGCGAAAGAAGAGGCGAGAAAGATAGGTACAGAGCGGCGAGTAATGATTTGGAAGATTAAGGTGCCTACACCAGCCCCAAACAGAGCAACGTTAGGATCAAGCCCGGTCAGCAATGGAACCAGAACCAGAGCACCAAATGCGACAAATAGCATTTGTGCACCTTGAATGGCATTTTTCATCGTGTTTTCCCTGAAGCAAAATAAAATTCGCGGGATTCTATCATCTTTGCAAACGATTGCTATGGGTTATGGATCAAACTTTTTCTGGTTTCTGATCATTAATAAGCTGAAAAGGTTTGGCATTGCGACTGATGAGGCAGGAATCAGGAAGGAAAAACTGCGGAAAATTGACACTGGCTCTGGTACTGCGCCTTGCCCCGACCTAGATAGTTGCTTATCATCAATGCTCACTTGGAATTTATGGTAATCGTATGCGCTATTTCGTTTTGTTGTTGATGGGGTTAATCAGTCTGCCTGTATTGGCGTTAACCAAAATCAATCTGTACCAAGCTGAAGTTGTGATCGACGAGCAGCACAATAACCCAGAAGCTGAAGCTCGAATTCGTGCCATGCAAGAGGTGATTGTTCGAGCCACGGGGAGTCAGGACTCATTGAACAATGACGTTGTCAGTAAAGCGCTGCGTCAAAGTGCTCAATACGCGAATCAGATCAGCTATGGACAACTCAATGATCAAAGAACATTAAGAATTGCCTTTAGTGGACCACGCATCCGAGCTCTGTTAACTCAAGCGCATTTAGCATTCTGGCCAGAAGACCGGGCCAATATTTTAGTGTGGTTGGTAGAAGAATCTGACTATGAGCGGCGTATCATTTGGGAGCATTCACAAACCGACGTTGTATCGCAATTAAAAATGCAGGCTGAGCAACGTGGTTTACCGCTTACTTTTCCTGTCGGTGATTTTGAGGATGTGACGAGTATTCAAAGCTCCGATCTTTGGGGCGGCTTTACGGAGTCAATTGCGACGGCGAGTCAACGCTATACCAGCGATGCCATTTTAGTGCTACGAGCTCAAGGTTCCACTTTGCGTTGGGCGTTGTACGATCAATCCGCCGAACAGATGCTAACCTCTCCTAAAGTCCCAGTCAGTGGTCAGACTTCTGGCGAGGAGGCAATGAACACATTCATCGATGTATTGGCTAATCACTACGCTAAAAAAAGTGCGGTGTTAGTGGGTAGCGAGTCTTCACAAACGCTGTGGGCGGCATTTAAACCGATTAATAATGCTCAGGCTTTCTTTACCTTGGAGGAGAGCGTGAGACGCTTAAGCTCAGTCGCCTCTTTGGATATTGTGAGTATTCGAGGGGATGAAGTTATCTTCAATGTGCATTTATTAGCTAGCGAAGCTGATTTCGCTCAGGAAGTGCTTCGTCTGCGCCAAGTAACGCAGAGAGCGGTACCGAAACTCGTTGAGCGTGAAAATATTGAGCAAGAACAGGAGAAAGAATATCGTGAACCAGAGGATAAGCGACCGGTGGTGACACCACCTAAAAGAACCCAGCTTTATTTTTCTTGGCAAGATTAACTTCCCCCTGTTTAAGGGGATTGATGGTTGCTGAAGATGTTAATCGGTAAAGTCAGACAAAATCCCTCCCACCGATTTAATTGACTTGTCCCAGCCCTTTTTAGAGGTTGGGACTCACGTTTTCAATTAATGATTATCACCCTCGTTTAAGGCAACGGCGAGTTGAGCAAGGCGTTGACCAAGACGTTGGGCTAATTCACTCTCATCATGGGTTAAGGTGCTATTTGCAGAGTCAGCCACATGACTGGCGCCGTAAGGGGTGCCACCAGATCGAGTGGTATGCAGCTTGGGTTCTGAATAAGGAATCCCCATAATCAACATGCCATGGTGCAGCAAAGGTAGCATCATGGTCTGTTGAGTCGTCTCTTGTCCGCCATGTAATGTTGCCGAGCTAGTAAATACGCAGGCTGGTTTATCAATTAACGAACCTTTTACCCATAGTGGGGTGGTTTGATCCCAAAAATGTTTTAATGGTGCCGCCATATTTCCGAACCAAACGGGGCTACCGACGGCTAAGCCATGACACTGTTCTAACTCATCGAAGGTTAAGTAAGGATCACTCACGTTTCCTTGCGCAGGTTCTAGCTCAGGAACAGTACGTAAAATTGCCTCACATCCAGAGACCGACTCAATACCTCGGGCAATATGCCGAGCCAAGCTACGGGTACTTCCGTGACGACTGTAGTACAGAACGATCAGACGAGTCATAAAATATCCAGTACCTGTTCTGGTGGACGACCGAGACGCGCTTGTTGATTGGCAATCACAATAGGGCGTTCGATCAGAATGGGGTGTTCTACCATGGCTGAAAATAACGCCTCGTCAGAGAGGGTAGGATCGGCTAAATTCAGGGTTTTATATAAGGCTTCTTTACAACGCATCATGTCTCGAACCTGACTATGAGGTAACTTTGCATGAATGGCTTTGAGTTGTTCAATGGTCAATGGGGTTTGTAAATAGTGGATAATGTTCAGCTGCAGGTTACGTGCTTCTAATAGAGCTAACGTTTCGCGGCTTTTAGAGCAGCGTGGATTGTGATAAATGGTAACGGACATCCTCTCTCCTTAATAAAGATGGTTTATTATTTAAGTTGCTTATTGTTCTGCGAGTTGACGAGGCTGTGGTATTGGCTGCGTCATTTTCCCCAATCACATAGTTTGTCGATATGATTAGGGTTTCACTCGCTTACCAATCATCAATTACTCCCAGTCATTGTTGGCTAACAATCGCCTTGAGTCGCTAAGTTTATCGTAGGGCTAAAAATCGATCTCTTTGTACCATGAGTTGATCGAGTCGTGCATCATAGCGAGCTTGTTGCAAACTACCCAAAGGAGCAAGCTGACTGGCTTGGGTATAAAATTGAATCGCTTTATTCCAGTTCGCACCTAAAGCAAAAATTTCAGCCCTGGCTGCCAAATCTTCTGCGCTATTACCGCTTCGGCTATTCGCTTCTGCTAACAAATGCCATCCATTGACGTCATTGGGGCGCTCATGGGTGTAGCGTTGTAAAATACGAATGGCTTCTGAAAATTTTTCATCTTTGATCAAGACATTGGCGTAGTTTATCACCAATACAGGATTATTGGGTTTTCGTTGCAGTGCTTGAGCCAGCATGGATTGTGCTTCTGTGGCGCGTTCAGTATCAACCAAAAGGTCACTCATCGCATCGAGATAAAAATTATTATCAGGATGGCTTTGTAGCAACTTTTTCAAGCGACTTTCGGCTTCGTCGTATTGCTTAGTATCAAGATAAACGAGAGCTTTACCATAATCAAAGGCGGCGGCCATACCCGGATCAGCTTTTCTTTGGTTACGCTTAAACCAATCTAATGCGGCTTCACTGTTGATTCCTGCATAACGAGCGACAACTCGCGAGCGCGTTAAATGATAATTCAGAGATGGAGCAACGCTAACACTAGGAAATTGTTGTGCTCGAGAACGACTATCTGTAATACGATCTTCGGGTAAAGGGTGGGTGAGGAGCATCGGTGGCGGCGTACTGGCATAACGATATTCGTCAGCAAGACGACCAAAAAAGCGTGGCATGGCATGCACATCAAACCCAGCTTTAGCTAAAGTCGCAATCCCAAAACGATCCGCTTCTTTTTCATTACTGCGCGTGTAGTTAATTTGGCTTTGCATACTGCCAGCTGTCGTCGCGGTGATCGCTGCAATTCCCGCTTGAGGCGCTGCGATGGCTAATAGCAGTGAGCCAGCTAAAGCGGCAATTGTGGCTGGGGAGCGACGAGCTTGCTCTTCCATACTACGCGCTAAATGACGTTGAGTGACGTGAGCAATTTCATGCGCCATGACCGACGCGAGCTCGCTTTCTGATTGAGCATGCAGCAGTAGACCAGAATGCAGTGCAATATAACCACCGAAAAACGCGAAAGCATTAATATTACGATCGCGGATCATAAAGAAGGTAAACGGCGTTTTGACATCATCTGAGTTAGCTACTAGGCGATAACCTAGCGCATCAATATACTCATTGATGACAGGATCGTTGATGATCGGACGGCTGTTACGTAACATGCGCATATACGCATCACCATAGATAAGCTCTTGATCAATCGTTAATGTTGAGCCTGCCACGGTACCAATATCGGGCAGCTCTATGCTATCACTCCCAAAACGATTCGCATACGCGCCAGAAAGTGGACTTAAGGTTGCCGCGAGGCAGAGGTAAACAAGAGAACGTTTTATTTTCATAGTGATAGGTAATGCTCCAAGCTTATCTTTCTCTAAGACACTGCGCGATGCCATTGGTTTCCTCCACCGCAGAAAGTCATCTCGTTTACTCACTCCGGCAGTGGTATGATTGAGGCTGATTTATTTTTCACCCTGTGTTGCGGTTTCTTCTCAATGGCGATGATGAGGCTGACCGCTCCATCCATCAGTAGTTTGAGTCTATATTAAGGATTGAACCCTAAAATGGAACCCAAGATTGTTGATTTACCTAAGTCGTGCTGTCCTATGACATTATTACTTGCAAACCGTCACATCTTGACGCTTGATGATAGAAAAAATCACACTATTCTGATTGGCAGGCAAGATACGGTTGATGCTCCATATTATCTCAATACCATTGCTGTTCAGCACATGAATTTGCCAAATAATCGTTATTTTTCTCGTTCTATTGTTAAGGGGAGCCCGCTCGATGTTTGAAATGCTCAATCGTTGGTATCAAAGACGATTCTCCGATCCTCATGCGGTTAGTTTGGTCGCTATCTTATTTTTTGGTTTTATCATCATCTATTTTTTTGGTCATCTGATCGCCCCATTATTGGTTGCGATTGTTTTAGCCTATTTGCTTGAGTGGCCAGTAACCCAGCTATGCCGTTTAGGAATTCCGAGAACCTTATCGGTTTTGGTCATCGTGTCATTGTTTCTTGGACTCATGTTAGTTGCGTTATTTGGTATTGTTCCGACCATTTGGCAGCAAGTCATTAATTTAATTAATGATATCCCTAATATGTATAACGATTTGCAAAACTTTATTGCCAGTTTACCGGAGCGCTACCCAGAACTGGCCAACTTACAAATCATTGAGTCATTAGTTAATAATGCAAAAAATAAAGCGCTAAGCATGGGAGAGTCGGTAGTCAAAGGGTCACTAGCGTCATTAGTTAGCTTAGCAACGCTGGCGGTATATTTGATTTTAGTGCCGATGTTGGTGTTCTTTTTACTTAAAGATAAACAAGAAATGATGTCGATTGCCAGCGGCGTTCTACCTCGAAATCGACGTTTGGCGACTAAGGTATGGTTAGAAATGAATCAACAAATTTCTAATTATATTCGTGGTAAAGTGTTGGAGATTCTCATCGTCGGTGGCGTGAGTTATGTGACGTTTGCGATTTTGGATTTACGTTATTCTGCTCTGTTAGCTGTTGCGGTGGGTTTCTCGGTTCTGATCCCTTATATCGGTGCGGCAGCCGTCACCATTCCAGTCGCGATTGTTGGTTTGTTTCAATGGGGATTAACGCCTCAATACTATACCTTGTTGATTGCGTATTTTATTATTCAAATTTTAGATGGCAACGTGCTGGTGCCTATTCTATTTTCTGAAGCGGTCAATTTGCATCCGGTTGCCATCATCATTGCGGTTTTAGTTTTTGGCGGATTATGGGGTTTTTGGGGCGTCTTTTTTGCTATTCCTCTGGCCACATTAGTCAAAGCCGTGTGGCATGCTCTACCCAGTAATGACGATGAAACAGTCTCGATTGATAGTTAAGTGACGATGTGTTTTTTACTCGTTATCTGATTGCAAAGCCTCATTGTCGTTAATGAGGCTTTTTGTTTAAAGATAATTAAGCGCTGTTTATGTTGTCGTTGCGGCAAAAGCGTTAACTTTTGCTTACACTCTTAATATCCTCGTTTAAGTTTTGATTGAACTTGGCGATACAGTGATTAAGGCCAACTTCACCCGAATAAAAAATAAAAATAACATTAGGAAGATTAGTAGAGGGAAATTATGAAATTTAGTCAAAAAATTGTGGCAGCTTCATCTGCATTATTGTTGGTCATTGTCGTTTCATTGTCTGTGCAACAGTTGACGACGGTTCGCTCAGAAGTTCAAGCATTGGTGCACAGCAGTTTAAAAGAGATGGTTGCAGGGGTAAAAAACACCATTACCTTAGATATGGGCAGTAAGAAGGGAATGGCCAAAACCATCACCGAAACCTTAGAACTTGATCCTTTAAATCGTCAATATGTAACCAATGTGCTAGAAAAACCAACGCTCAAAGGTAGCTTTTTATCCATTGGCTTAGGGTATGAATCTGATGGTTCAATGGTCGAAAATGACGATGGCTGGGAGCCAGGGAGTGATTACGATCCAAGACGTCGCCCATGGTATATCGGCGCTAAAGCTCAGAATTCACTCGTCGTTACTGCGCCTTATGCTGACGCATCGACCAATAACATTATCATTTCTATTGGTACGCCTGTACGCCATGCCGGACGCTTTATCGGCGCGATGTTTTATGATTTAGAGCTCACTCAATTAGCGGAAATGGTCAATCGGATCAACCTGTTTGATGCGGGTTACCTGTTTATTGTGACTGCCGATGGCTCAACTATTGCTCACCCTGAGACTCGGTATAACGGTCAGAAGTTGACCGCTTATTTGCCCGATGTTCAATTAAAAGAGGGACTAAAACAGGTTGATATTAATGGTCAGTCACATTTGGTGTATTTTAGTCATGTACCCAGTGAAAATTGGTATGTGGGGGCGGTGATTGATGAGTCGCTCGCATTCGTTGCTCTGACTAAATTACGCAATAGCTCGATTATTTATACTTTGATTGGGGTGATTGTCAGTATTATAGGTTTAACCTTACTAATTAATGTATTAATGCGCCCGCTGAGCGTGCTTAATCAAGCAATAAAAGATGTCGCTTCAGGACAAGGTGATTTAACTAAGCGTCTAGATACCAATACCGATCAAGAGTTCGCAGAGCTTGCTCACGGCTTTAATACCTTTACTGAGACGTTACAAACGCAAATCAAACAATCGAAAGCGATTGGTGAGGAGATCATGCGTGGTGCTGAATTAACCATCATGAGCGTTGAAGGTTCATCTTCAGCGATGCGTTCTCAGTTACAAGAGCTTGAGCAATTAGCGACAGCGATGCATGAAATGTCAGTAACCGCGACGGAAGTCGCCAATAACGCTCAAGGGGCCGCCTCTGCCGCAAAAGAAGCCGATGAAGCAACCATTGAGGGCTCGCAAGTCGTGAGTGTGACGACACAATCGATTGATAAGTTATCCGCGCATATTGAAATGGCCGTTAAAGAAGTTCAAGGCTTGGAGTCGGCAACGGCTAATATTGAAACGATTTTAAAAGTGATTAACGATATTGCGGATCAAACCAATCTATTAGCACTGAACGCGGCGATTGAAGCAGCGCGTGCGGGTGAATCGGGGCGTGGTTTTGCGGTTGTTGCTGATGAAGTACGTACGTTAGCGCAACGAACTCAGCAATCGACCACTGAAATTCGCGGTATGATTGAGCAACTGCAAATCGGCTCTAGCTCGGTCTCGAAAGCAATGAAAGAGAGTAAAGATACCGCGGTAGATGTCGTTGCCAAAGCACAGTTAGCCGATGGTGCATTACAGCGTATCCGTCATGCCATTCAGCAAATCAGTGACATGAACTTACAGATTGCTTCTGCAGCAGAGCAGCAAAGCTTGGTGGCCGAAGAAATTAACAGCAATACGGTGAAGATAAAAGATTTATCAACCCAAGTTTCTGATTCTGCAGAAGAAGCAAATATTGCCATGCAAGTTCAAGCTGAGAACGTGCGTGAGCAAGACGCCATTTTAGGTAAATTTATTGTCTGATATCGTTTATCGATAGTCAGTCGTAATAAAAAACCGCTTCGTTAATAACGGGGCGGTTTTTTTCGTTGCCGAGGAGAGTTTTCAGGTAGGCTTAGTGCTGGTTTAAGTAGTTAAGAACCACCTGATGATGATCTTTGGTTTTAAACTTATCAAACACATGGGCGACGTTACCTTGTTCATCAATTAAAAAACTGATCCGATGCAGGCCATCGTAAGTTTTACCCATGAATTTTTTCTCCCCCCAAACGCCAAATTGATCCGCTAACTGATGATCTTCATCGGATAATAACGTGAAGTTAAGCTTATCACGCTCGATAAACTTACCTAACCGAGCAACAGGGTCAACACTGACACCAAGTACCACCACATTGTGTGCGGCAAGTTCTGCTTGAATATCACGTAAACCTTGCGCTTGTACGGTACAACCTGGAGTCATGGCTTTTGGATAAAAATACAGCAGTACTTTTTTTCCTGCAAAGTCAGCCAGTGAGATGGGATTGCCATGTTGATCAAGGCGAGTCAGCGTCGGTGCCGTTGAACCTACGTGTAGAGGAGTCATGGTGATTCTTTTCCTTTTATTGACTGTTTTTTATGAAATTGAGCGAGCCACGTACAGCCAGTTGATGACAGAGTGCAGCAAACTCTTCTTGTAATTGCATAAGATTATAGTCGGCATTGACTTGAGCAGTAATCGCGATATGAAATTGGTCATGCTCTGTGCTGAGCTTTGATTTGTGAATTGTTTGTGCACTCAATGAAGCCATGCCGATATGCCGTTCGGCAAAAAAATGAGTGAATTTTTCAGTTAAGCCAAGTTTATCGTCAGATTCGACATACACTTCAACGCTATAAGCATAATGTGGCTGATGATGCGGAGAGGTTCGTTTCATCATTGTGATAAGATCGTGTTGTTGTCCGAGCAACGGAAGGGTGCTTTCGATACGAGTAATACTATTTGTATTGCCAGAGACCAACATAATTAAAGTAAATTCATTGCCAAATAAAGCAATCCGGCTATCAATAATATTACCACCAGCTTGAGTCACCAGCTGGATAACTTGGTTACAAATACCCGCACGGTCAGAGCCTATAGCGGTTATCACGAGATGTTGAATCATAAGGCCACTTGAGTTGAATGTTTTCATTGATGTTAACACAGTTAATAAGCGATATAAAAATCGTACATCCGGTGAATGGTCATGAGTTAATCATGGCTGATAACCTTCTTACTTAAGTTTGACAACAAGTAGGTGAAACCGGTGTAGATCATGCCTATCCGACGCTGTCATGGCATTCTCGACGTTTGCTTAGCCATAACCATATCGTTTGCTTTGCGTATAGAGATCATTCATTGACCGCCCACTTGCAACGCTAAGTCGTTTAGGTATATAACCCAACTAAGATCAAGTAAGGTTCAGTGGCGCTGGTATAAGATTTGATAAATATTCACGGTTAGGTGTCATTTAAGCAGATTTCCCCCCTTGTGTTTTTTAAGTGCCATGCAGTACCATGCAAAAGTTATCAATTTAGGGAGATAGACATGTTTTCAGGAAGTATCGTCGCGTTAATTACGCCTTTCGACCATGACGGTGAAGTAGACTACGTTAGTTTACAAAAATTAGTCGATTATCATGTCGCAGCAGGAACCGACGCGATTGTTTCTGTGGGTACTACTGGTGAGTCATCGACCCTTTCGGTAGAAGAACATGTCAAAGTCGTGGCGAAAACGGTCGAGTTTTCTGCTGGGCGTATACCAGTCATTGCTGGAACCGGTGCCAATGCGACTCATGAATCCGTGACGTTTAGTCGTTTACTGAATAATACTGGAATCGCGGGTTATCTGAGTGTCACTCCTTATTATAATAAGCCGACTCAAGAGGGGCTATTTCAGCACTATAAAGCGATCAGTCAAGAAACGGATATTCCGGTTATTCTTTATAACGTGCCGAGCCGAACGGCTGTTGACTTAAAACCAGAAACGGTTGCTCGTTTAGCGGAACTAAAAAATATTGTTGCACTCAAAGACGCAACGGGTGATTTAAGTCGTATTGCGTTGCATCGTGAGTTGTGCGGTGACCAGTTTATTTTGCTGAGTGGCGATGACGCGACTGGGCTTGAGTTTGTTAAACTGGGTGGTAAAGGAGTTATCTCGGTTACCAATAATATTGCCGCTGCAGATATGGCTCAAATGATGTCACTTGCGCTTTCCGGTCAGTTTGCGGAAGCGGAGGTCATCAATCAACGTTTAATGCCTCTCCATAAGGGGTTGTTTGTTGAGTCTAGCCCCATTCCGGTGAAGTGGGCCGCCCATAAATTGGGTTTAATTGCACACGGTCATTTACGTTTGCCTTTGACTGAGCTTTCAGAATCTGCTCGCCCGTTCGTTGCCCAAGCTATGACAGAAGCTTGTATTCTATAACGTTTTACGGCTGAGTCTCTTCTCAGCAACTTAGGAGTTTCAATGAAGTTATCCCACCAGCTGGTTGTTGGTTCGCTGGCTGTATTGGTGTTGAGTGCTTGTTCAAGTAGTCCGGCACAGCGGCGTCAAGCAAAAAATGATTTTGCCTACTTAGAGACCAAACCATTAACGCCTTGGGTATTACCTGAAGGTGCGTTACCTCAGTTTTACCCTAACTATACGATTCCCGAAGGACAATTTCCTGGAAAAATTGGCCGGAAAGTGGATATTCGTCCACCTCAACAAATTCTTGAGTTAATTCCTGGCGCTCGTGCGGAACGGCAAAATGGTGAAGTGACGTTGTGGATGATTCGTCAAGATGAAGCCGATAGAGTATGGCAAACGGCATTAACCATGATGGAAGAGCGAGGCATTGGCGCGGTAGAGCAGAGCGATAATCGTGTCGAAACCAGTTGGATTAATTGGGTCTCTGAAGATGAGGACACCACGCTTGGTAGCCGCTATGAGTTAACTCGCGTTGAGGCTAATAATCGCTTTGGTTTTAAAATTTCCCTGATAGATTGGCGGGAAGATGGCAAGTCAATGCCGGTGACCGCAAGTAATAAAGAACGTTATAACGCTTTTATGACCAATTTAGTCACCAGCCGCTATGATCAGCAAGTACGAGAAGAAGCGACGCGTCGAGCGCAAGAGTTAGTCAAGCAGATACCCATCACGATGGGCTCCGACCGTAGTGGTTTACCGGTGATCATTGCTCGTACGCCTTATGATGTGTTATGGCAGCGTTTACCGACTTTATTACCTGAGATGGGCTTTACTATTGAAGAGCGCAATCAGTCACAGGGCACCATCAAAGCGAAGTACGCGTCCCCCGATGATCAATTTTGGAATCACATAGGTGTCAAGCCAATGAATCTAAGAGCGGGCACTTATACCTTCTTATTTGGTGATTTAGGCAACCGAACGTCAGTCAACGTAACCAACTCGGCAGGTAAACCTGTTGAGGAAGAGCTACTGAAAGAGATGGCTCCGGTACTGGCTGCGATTGCAGAGAAATAGTTTGATACTAAGTAACCAATTATAGCGATGAGGGATACTAATGATCAGTATCCCTCTCTTTTTTAGCTTGTTCTTTTTTTTCTGTTTCCTGCTCTGATGGCGTCGGTTCTGAGGAATCAAGTTCGGCAGTCATCGATTGCAGTTTTTTGTCTAGCTCGCTGAGCTTTTCAAAGTCCTTTTTTTTGCTCATGGGTTGGAATTTGATTTTGGAGAGGTATTTGAGCGCCGCTAAATTACCAATAATCAGGCTCATGGCAGCAATTGAAATCACCCATGGGTTGAATAAAAAGTCCATATCCGTCCTGCCTATGCAATATTGATGATGTACTGATTGTAGATCGTCTCTAGGTTTTGTAATACGGTTTGTTTGCCTAATAGCTGTTCTGGTGCTAATTGTTCGGCGAGTACGTCAAGGGTTAATTGTGTTAAGCACCTTTCCGCGGTCAGTCGGTGACTAATATGCCAAGGTTCAAAGGCGACCCCGATACCATTCTGTTGGTAAGGGAAAAAAAATCCAAACGGTTCGATATGTGCTTTTAACCATAAATAGAAAGGGTGTTGATGAGCCTGCAAATATTCCCAAGGTTCTAGCTGTAATGACTCTCCGGCTGGTAATCCATGACGATCAAAAACGTCAAAATCGGTTCCCCAGTGATGGCGACTTGCGCCAGGTAACGCTGACCAACGTAAAATAGCCCATACTCGTTGTTCTTCTGAGTAATGAGCGGTATCAATAGGCTGACTTGCTTCATCTAAGATCGCGAGTTCGCCACTCATTTTACGATTCCATATACTCTGCTGACGTGCAAAAGATCGAAAGCCGCTGGCGATATTAAAATTAAATCCAGCTGAATCGACCGCTTGTTTTAAAGCAAGCAGATCTTGGCTTACCTCTGGGTGAACCCAAAAGTTTTTTTGGCCAACGATCACCGCATTGAGGTGATCGTCGGTTTTTCCGGTTAATTGTTCAGGTGACATCATTGGCCGAAAAGGTGCTCCAGCACGTTTTGATACATGTCCGTGAGTTTTTCTAAATCTGCGATGCTGACACATTCATTGACTTTATGAATGGTGGCATTGACAGGTCCTAACTCGACGACCTGTGCGCCCATTTTAGCAATAAAGCGGCCATCAGAAGTGCCTCCAGTGGTTAATAACTGGGGCTGTTGATGATTGACCTCTTGGACAGCGCAAACAACCGCATCAAGTAGCGAGCCGGCATCAGTCAGAAAAGGATCGCCACTCAATGTCCATTTTAGCTCATAGTCTAAACCATGCGCATCCAATACCGAGTGAACGCGGCGTTTGATCTCTTGCTCGGTCAATTCGGTACTAAATCGGAAATTGAATTGCACGCTAAATTCGCCAGGTATCACATTTGACGCGCCCGTTCCTGCTTGCAAGTTCGGGATTTGGAAGCTGGTTGGCGGAAAGTAAGCATTGCCGTTATCCCACGTGGTTGCCGCGAGTTCCGCTAAAGCGGGTAGCGCTTGATGTACGGGGTTACTGGCTAAATGAGGGTAAGCAACATGGCCTTGTGTTCCTTTAATGGTCAGATCACCGGTGATCGAACCACGACGCCCATTTTTAACAACATCGCCGACCTTTAAGGTACTAGAAGGTTCGCCGACAATACACATATCAATCAGCTCATTGCGAGCCATTAACGTATCAACCACTTTAGTGGTCCCGTTAATAAAAGGGCCTTCTTCATCAGAGGTAATTAAAAAACCGATGGACCCCTTGTGATTGGGATGTTTCGCTAAAAAGCGTTCCACCGCCACTATCATGCAAGCTAATGAGCCTTTCATATCCGCGGCACCACGACCATGCAGATAGCCATCAATGACGGTTGGTTCAAAGGGCGGTGTGTGCCACTGAAAAAGAGGTCCTGCTGGGACTACATCGGTATGACCTGCAAACACAAACAAAGGACCTTCGGTTCCTTTACGAGCCCAAAAGTTGGTCGTATCTTCGAAGATCATCGGCTCAATATTAAAGCCCAGCGCGATAAGGCGTTCAATCATCACCTGTTGGCAACCTGCATCATTTGGGGTGACGGATTCGCGACTAATCAAATCTTTTGCCAGCGCGAGTACGGGGCTATCTATCATCCTTATTGTCCTTGTGGTGATGGAAAAAGAGTAGCGTAATCATCGGTACTAAAACCGACATAGAGTAACTTCTCGATACGTAAAATAGGGCGTTTAATCATCGCAGGTTGGTCAAGCAACAAAGGGAGAGCGGTCGTTTCATTGAGGTTCTCTTTTTGCTGTGGGCTCAATTGGCGATAAGTCGTTCCCCGTTTATTGATCACATTCTGCCAACCGAGTGCTTGAAAAAACTCATTCACTAACTCAGCAGTAATACCATCTTTTCGGTAATCATGAAATTGATATTCGACCCCTTTGGCGTCTAACCATTTTCGCGCTTTTTTGATGGTGTCACAGTTGGGGATGCCGTAAAGAGTAATAAGCATAAGATTCCTTTTCCTCGCTCTGGTGCCAATTTATTGTGATTATTGGCCCGTTAACAATAGGGGTGAATTCAGTGTCTAAATCCTAACAGGAAGCGTAAGCGGTGACAAAAAAACCTATTTGGCGGTTTGCTATTGTTAAGATGATTTGGCTGTGCATGTACAAAAAACATACGGATGACAGGTTAAGGATAAGAAAGTGGTTCGTTAGCACCACCGATTGGCTTGTTATTGATCGAACGCAACATCTTAACTGACAAAACAGAAATAATGTGCTCTGCACCATTTAGGAGGTATCAATGGAATTGAGTCCTGTTTTTGCAAGGCGTTTGTATCTCGCCTTATTAGTTGAAAGCCTTGAACGGCCAAATGTCCCTAAGTTGATTGAAAAAACCGGATGGCCGCGTCGCACCATTCAGGATGTGATCAAAGCGATGCCGGGGATCGGAATTGAGCTCAGCTTTGTTCAAGATGGACGTCGTCATAATGATGGCTATTATCGGTTATCGGATTGGGGACCGTTTGATAGTCAATGGGTCATCCAACGTAAAGCGGCGATTGCAGCAAGCCTTGGATTTCATGCTTAAGCCAGTCTATGCTGGCTTTTTTTATCAGCTGGTTTTTGTTGAGAGATAAATAATAAACCCCATCCAACTGATGATTAACAGTCCCCATGGTAACCATGGTATTGATTTTGCGCTGGGTTTGGGAGGGAGTGGCATGACTTCTTTCGTCGTATTCTCTGCCGTATGCCTTAATTGCTGAGACTTTTTTTTGGCTCTATCAGCCTGACGGCTTTTCTCTTTTTGTTGTTTCTTATAGAGTGCGATACCTTTTTCTATACCTTGCGCAATTAACTTGGTTTGTTCTTTCGTTTGGCCCGGTTTTTGTGAGGCTTTAGCAATGGCTTGTGCTTCTTGCTGAGTTTGTGGTGACGGAATAATGGTCTGTTTCATTAATAACCCCTTTTCAATATTGATCAGATTAACATGCCTTGATTCATTTCCTCAACTGAGGACGAGTAAGGTTAAAACTTGAGTTGTTAAGGCATAGGCGATGAATAAGGATTACGTTAAAGTAGCAGGCATAATAGTATGAATTTATGATGTATTATGCGATATCCGATCGAACACTATGACCGTTATGGTTACCTTAATGCTTCGTTATGGCTCTGGTTGTGCTGGTTGTTTTTAGCTCGCGCTTGGGTCGTTTTTGTGGTGGCAGGAGTAAGCCGAGAACATGGTTCAACCATTCTGAGTTTTGTGTATCCCGATCACGATATGCTGTACTTAGGGTTAATGACTGGTTTACCTAGCTTACTATTGATGTGGCTTATTCACCTTAGACAAGAGCAGCGACGTTTACTTATCGCCGGTTTCCGTTTAGGACGCGCCATGACCCTTTGTGTACTCATTATCCAATTAGTACAAACGGTTTATCATGTTTATTTAGATCATGGCGCATTCCAGTGGGCTAATGCATTGACGCTGCTCATCTTACTGTGGTTTGGTTTTTACTTGATACGTAGTCGTCGAGTTAAAGCGTGCTTTGATTCTACTGGCCCGTTGAGTTAAACGGTTATTGATTACGTACCCAAATCTATCTTGTCGGGCGCTCTTCTTATTTCATTACCGATCATCAATGATGATCGGTATCATGACTCAAGATTCTGTTCATTTTGCCGATACGCTAGTTAAGTATTTGTTCACAGAGCAATTTGATAAAACAGCATGTCTCTTTCGGTCAACACCAATGTTTCGGCTTTAGTCGCTCAGCGCCATCTTAATCAAGCGTCAGTAGCCCTTCAGCAATCACTGGATCGATTATCTTCCGGTAAACGAATTAATCGAGCGAAAGATGATGTCGCTGGGTTGCAAATCTCCAATCGATTAGAAACACAGATGCGAGGTTTAGGCGTCGCAGCGCGTAATGCGAATGACGGTATTTCGATCATGCAAACCGCAGAAGGTGGGATGCAAGAGACAACAACCCTTTTGCAGCGAATGCGCGATCTCTCCTTACAGTCAGCGAATGGCTCGAATAGCCAAGCTGAGCGACAAGCACTACAAGAAGAAATGAGTGCTTTGAATGATGAAATAAACCGAATTGCAGAAACCACCTCTTTTGCTGGGCGAAAATTACTCAATGGACGTTTTGGTTCGGCTTCTTTTCAGATTGGTGCGGCCTCTGGAGAGGCGGTACAAGTCGGTTTGAAATCGATGCGGAGTGACCAGTTGCTAATGGGTGGCTTTAAATATGTTTCTCTTCCTAAAGATCCCGATTGGCAAGTTGAACAAGGTAATCATCAGCTTTCTATTTCGTTTATGAATCGCGCAGGCATAACAGAAACTGTCGATATTCAGGCTAAAGTCGGTGATAACATCGAGTCTTTAGCCACTTATATTAATGGTCAAACCGATAAACTGTCCGCCTCAGTTAACGAAAATGGACAATTACAGATTTATTTCGAAAATCAACATAGTCATTTTATTCACGGCCAGCCTTATTTTTCAGGTGGTTTGGCTGACCAGTTACAGCTTACCTTTGGAAAATATGAAACCGTTAATGATCTTGATATCACTTCCGTTGGTGGTGCGCAAAGTGCTGTCGCTGTGATTGATACTGCATTGCAGTATGTCGATAGCCATCGGGCTAAATTAGGTGCTCTCCAAAATCGTTTTTATCATGCCATTAATAATCTTGATAATATGCATGAGCATTTGGCTGCTTCAAATAGTCGGATTAAAGATACTGATTTTGCTAAAGAAACTACTCAAATGGTTAAACAGCAAATACTGCAACAAGTCAGCACATCTATTCTTAGCCAAGCGAAAAAGCAGCCTCATCTTGCATTGTCTTTACTGAATAATTAAAAAAACGATCGTTATCGACAGGTCATTTAAAAGCTTGAGTAAAAAAAAACGCTATTTTTGTTATTTTTCCTAGTTTGGTGCATTTTTAACCACAAAGTGAGTTTTTTTAAAGAAAAGCAAAAAAAATCTAAAGGTTTTTCAAAACACGCCGCTAAGAAAATAACTTTGAGAGAACTACCTTGGTTTTACGAGACGTCGAAAACCGGAAACATCGGAAAATCAATTGGAGAAATTACCATGGCAGTGAATGTAAATACCAACGTAGCCGCAATGACCGCACAACGTTACCTAAATAGCGCGACTAATGCGCAACAAACATCGATGGAGCGTCTGTCTTCAGGCTTTAAGATCAACAGCGCTAAAGATGATGCTGCTGGTCTACAAATCTCTAACCGTTTAAATGTACAAAGCCGTGGTTTAGATGTCGCAGTACGTAACGCCAATGATGGTATCTCAATGGCACAAACGGCTGAAGGCGCGATGCAAGAAACCACTAATATCTTACAACGTATTCGTGATCTATCATTGCAATCAGCTAACGGTTCTAACTCAAAATCAGAGCGTGTCGCGATTCAAGAAGAAGTAACCGCGCTGAATGATGAGCTCAATCGTATTGCTGAAACCACGTCTTTCGGTGGTAACCGCTTACTTAACGGCACCTTCCAAACCAAGGCATTCCAAATTGGTTCGAACAGTGGTGAAGCCGTTATGTTAACACTCAATGATATGCGTAGTGATAACGTTAAAATGGGTGGTACGAGTTATGTCGCTGCAACTGAAGCCGATAAAGATTGGACCGTTAGTGATGGTAATAATGAACTAACCTTAACGCTTAATGATGTCAATGGCGTAGAGCAAACCATTAATATCAGTGCTAAAGTTGGCGATGATATCGAAGAGCTGGCCACTTACATTAATGGCCAAACTGATATGGTTCAAGCATCGGTCAATGAAAAAGGGCAACTACAGATCTTTAGTGGGGAGCATAAAGTTACTGGTGATGTGACCTTTGGTGGCGCATTAGCGACTGAGTTGGCGATGGGCCCAGCACAAGCGGTGACGGTGAATACGATTGATGTCACCAGTGTTGGTGGAGCTCAAGAGTCTGTTGCTATCGTGGATGCCGCGTTACAGTATGTCGATAGTCATCGAGCCGAGCTTGGTGCCTTCCAAAACCGCTTTAACCATGCTATCAACAACTTGGATAATATTAACGAGAACGTTAACGCATCGAAGAGCCGCATTAAAGATACTGATTTTGCGAAGGAAACCACAGCGTTAACCAAAGCGCAAATCCTTGGTCAAGCCTCAAGTTCTATCTTAGCTCAAGCCAAACAGGCACCGAATGCCGCATTAAGTTTACTTGGCTAATCAATCTCTGCCTTTACAAAGAATCCAGCTTCGGCTGGATTTTTTTATGTTTGAAATTGAGTTAGGTGCGGCGGTTGCTTGTAATCTTTAGCCATAGACGAGCGTTATTTTTTGAGCTGGATCGCTTTTTAGCGATGAGAAGAAAAAAAATAGAAAAATGTCGACTATTTCCCTAAAGGATATTTAATTGAGGCCGTTAAAGGATACGAGAGAAATGAGGTATACCGACGAGAGGTGAGAGACTTGAAGGTATGCCAACTATCCGCCTAAGGAGATCAAACTATGGCAATTAACGTAAACACCAATGTGTCGGCGATGACCGCACAGCGCCACCTGAATAGTGCGGCTGACGGTGTGCAAAAATCAATGGAACGCCTATCATCGGGGTATCGTATTAACAGTGCTCGTGATGATGCAGCAGGCTTACAAATCTCAAACCGATTGACTTCGCAAAGCCGTGGGCTTGATGTCGCGGTACGCAATGCTAATGATGGGATCTCTATTGCTCAAACCGCAGAAGGTGCGATGGGCGAAAGTACCAATATTTTGCAGCGTATGCGAGATCTTGCTCTGCAATCTTCTAACGGTTCAAACTCACGCTCTGAGCGTGTCGCGATTCAAGAAGAAGTTACGGCCCTTAACCAAGAACTTAACCGGATTGCAGAAAGTACCTCCTTTGGTGGTAACCGGCTGCTGAACGGCACTTTTGGTAGCAAATCTTTCCAAATTGGTGCCGAATCAGGGGAAGC
Source organism: Vibrio sp. A11 (assembly GCF_013048705.1). NCBI lineage: Bacteria > Pseudomonadati > Pseudomonadota > Gammaproteobacteria > Vibrionales > Vibrionaceae > Vibrio > Vibrio sp. A11. Next base: position 20,663 of record NZ_VHSI01000004.1, read on the forward strand.
GGTGCTGCTAACGATGGGAAGTTTGCGCTCTGATACGGCTGAGATGGGCGGAAAAGCGTATCGAGCAGAAACAGGCCAAACGCCGGATTGGAGAGTCACCACTGCGACCGAACTCACGCTTAACTACACAGATAAGCAGGGTGAAGCGCGAGAAATCACTATTAACGCGAAAGTCGGTGATGACCTTGAGGAGGTTGCGACTTACATTAATGGTCAAAGTGAAGATATCAACGCGTCAGTCGGTGAAGATGGCAAGCTTCAACTGTATGCCTCTTCGCAAAAAGTAACCGGTGATGTGACGATAGGTGGCGATCTTGCTACCGAAATTGGTTTTGGTACAGGGCAAGATGTTAACGTGAAAAACATCGATGTGACTACCGTGGCTGGCTCACAAGAAGCGATTGCTATCCTTGATGGCGCGTTAAAATCGGTGGATAGTCAGCGAGCTTCACTAGGTGCTTTTCAAAACCGATTCTCTCATGCGATTAATAACTTAGAGAATACCAATGAAAACGTTAATGCCTCGCGCAGTCGTATCCAAGATACGGATTACGCACGTGAAACAACGGCAATGACTAAAGCACAAATTTTGCAGCAAGCGAGTACCTCAGTATTAGCTCAAGCGAAGCAGTCACCATCTGCAGCTCTTAGCCTGTTAGGTTAACTGACGGTGCAATGGGCAGCATGGGTAGCTGAACGCGCAATTAGCGATTAAGCTACCTATAAGGTGGAAGGGAGATTGTTATGGAAGTACCATCCTACACATCGAACATCCAGCCTTACGGCTCGCAAAGTGGCACTAAACTTGCTTCAGGAAACGACAGCGTGGTAAGTGCTTCTTCGCAGGAGAGTCACCGTTCGGTGCGCAAGACAGAAAAAGTCAATGCGCAAGTGTCTGAACAACTAAAACGCAACCAAGAACAAGCGTTGCAAGCCGCGATTAAACAATCTCAACAAAGAGAGCGGATAAACGAGCAGCAACGCGCAGTGGTTATTGAGAAAATGGACGAGTTTGTTAATTCGATCAATAAAGGTTTGGCGTTTCGGGTTGATGAAGAATCCGGACGGGATGTTGTGACGATTTATGAAGCCTCTACGGGCGACATTATTCGGCAGATCCCTGAAGAAGAAATGCTTGAAGTATTACGACGTCTCTCTCGTGAGCAGAGTCCAAAGTCAGGCTTGCTGGTGATTAAGGCGTAATCGTATGATTGAGGTGATTGGATGAGTTTAGGCCCAATGGGGATGAACACTGGTTTTGATATCAATAGCGTCGTAAGGACGATTGTTGATGCTGAGCGTGTACCAAAACAGCAAAGCATTGATAATAAGCGCTATGATAATGAAGCCAGTATTAGTGCCTATGGCAGGCTCAGGGAATCACTGGATACCATGCGAAATCTCATGGCGAATTTTCGTCAAGAGAAAGCGTTTGCTGTGCGCAAAGTTGACACTTCTGATGACCAGATTGTTTCTGCAACCGCTTCAACCGATGCGATTGCTGGGAGATACTCAGTCGATGTGTTGCAGCTTGCTCAAAGCCATAAAATTGCGTCAGAGGTTATACTGAGTGACACAAGATTTGGTGAGGGTAAGCTGCAAATTTCTCTGGGTAAGAGACAATTCACGGTTGATGTCGCCAATAATTCTCGGCTGACAGATGTGATACGAGAGATTAATGGCCATAAAAATAATCCCGGTGTGCGAGCATCAATCATCAATGATGTCGAAGGACCTCGGCTGATCATTGCTTCTAATCTATCGGGTGAAAAACAGCAAATTTCAATTCAAGCGCAAGCTGAGTCAGGTAACCCATTAAAACGCTTAGAGTATAAAACCTTAGAACAAAGGGTTAAAGATTTAGAGAAAGCACGAGCTGAAGCGCAACAAATCATTGCCCCTCTGACAGCGGAGCAACAAGAAGTCGCGGCCCAAGTCGCTGAAAAAATTGGTGCGGCTGCACGTGAAGTGGATAAAGAGCTCGCGGCCCAAGCTGAACAAGCGGTATCAACAACACAAGATCTTGATGATATCTCTGGCGAAGGGATCAAAGCTGCAGAAGAAGTCAATCGTTATCTAAGACCTGAAGAGCGCATTCCCGGTTGGACAGAAACCGCGTCAGGCACCTTACTTGATTCTTATTCCGAACCTCAACCGGAACTCGATGAAAATGGCTTAGCAAAGGCCGCCGATATTCCTGGTTGGAGTAATACCGCGTCAGGCACGTTGCTTGATTCTTATGTGACCCCCAAAGAAGCCCAAGCTAAAATTGATGCCAAACTTGCCCAAGAGCAAGCTGCAATACAAGAAGCGATAAAAAGCGGCAATATGACTCCGGAGGAGGCAAAAGCCGCTGAAAGAGCAAAATTATCTGCTGAAGAGCTCGCGGTGCTTGAAAAAATGGAACAAGTTCAAGCTCAATTAAAAGCGGCGCAGCACTCTTTTGATGAATATCAAGGGATGATCCAAGTTCAAGCGGGGCAAGATTCGTTGGTCTTGCTGGATGGTATTGCGACATTATCCAGTGAAAATAACATCATTGAAAACGCTATCGATGGCGTTAATCTTACTCTTAAAGGTCGACATGACGCCAATCAACGGCCTGCAGAAATTGGCATTGAGTACGACAGAGATAGTGTTCGTCAAGATATTGAGCAGTTCGTTGCGGCTTACAATCAATTTTACCAAATTAGTAAAGAATTATCGGGTGTCGATCCAAGGACGGGCCGTGCTGGACCACTCGCTGGAGATAGTATTGTTCGTAGTGCCGATACGCGATTGAAATCAGTCTTTTCATCGCCGATTGAGCAAGGGCCTGAGCAGCTAAAAAGCCTGACGGAATTAGGTATTACTACCACTCGCCAAGGGAACTTAGAAATTAACTATGCTATGCTCAATCGTCAGCTAAATAATAATTTTAATCAACTGGGTGATTTTTTTGGTGGCAATCAAGGCTTTGCTCGACGAGTCGAAGAAGCCATTCAAGGATTGACTGGGGCAACGGGATCGATCCGCACTCGCGAGAACAGCATCACCGAACAAAATCGTCGCTTGGTCAATGATCAAGACGCCTTGGATCGTCGTATGGACGGTTTAGAGAAGCGAACTCACGCTAAATTTTCGGCTATGCAAGATGCAACGGGTAAGATGCAGTCTCAACTTGCTGGTATGATGAATGCTCTGGGTTAGTGATATGCAGACTGAGCTACAAGCGTTATTTGATATAAATCAACAAATAAAAGAAAAGTTAACTATTGACGACATTAACACTGAAGAAATTCATCGCTTGGTCGATAATAGGGAACAACGGTTAGCGGTATTGCTGAGTTATATCGTAGACAATCCGCAGTTTGCGCAATCACCAGAATGGCAGAGCGCGATCGAAGAGACACAACATCTTGTTGAACTGATGCAGTCTAAAACCCTGTCTATCGGTAAATCATTGCGACAATATCGATACGGTAATAAATCGCTTCAACAATACAAAAAGTTTTTATAAAGAGGAAGACTATGCGTGGTTCTTTACAAGCGTACAAAAAAGTATCAGTGGATAGCCAGCTCAGTGCGGCCTCACCGCATAAAATCGTCCAGATGCTGATGGCCGGTGCCATAGAACGTTTGATCCAAGGTAAAGCGGCAATGCAGCAAGGTAATATCCCTGTTAAAGGTGAGCGTTTAGGCAAAGCACTGGACATTATTATTAGTCTGCGTGGCTGTTTATCGATGGACGATGGCGGGGATATTGCAAAAAACCTTGATCAATTGTATGAATTTATGATCACGCAAATCACCACCGCTAACCATAAAAACGAGCCTCAACCATTAGACGATGTGATAGATATTCTGCGTGAAATCAAGTCTGCATGGGATCAAATCCCTACTGAATATCATAATTTGACCGCGACTGATGTAGGGATATAAGTTTTATCTTAAACTTTTAACCAATATCACATCAGCTAAATGCTTGGTTGCCTTATTTTTTTAATTAAATAGAATAGAAGCCACTAACTAGCCGAGTGGCTTTTTTTGTTGCTGAATTTCACACGTTGTCTATTGTTTACTGAATTTGACATACAATTTTAGTCAGAATGAGTAAATAATTGGTAATGGTGTAACCACAACGTCCCTAAATTAAGGCAAATATTCTCACCTATGCAAGGTTTAGCACAACTACTTGTCATTGAAGACGATCCTGCAATTCGTCAAAGTTTTCGTACTATATTGGAATTTGTCGGGGAGCAATGTGAGGTCATAGATTCTTCTCAAGCTGACCGTATCGATTGGTCTGCGCCTTGGTCTGGGTGTATTTTGGGCTCGATTACTACGCCTTTGCTATCGGATGAGCTTACGCAGGCGTTGAGTCAAGCTAACCATATACCGTTATTGGTAGCTAACCAACACCATTTTTCTGTTGAATATTTCCCCCAATTTGTTGGTGAATTGGAGTTTCCCCTTAACTATCCACAACTCAGTGACGCATTGCGTCATTGTAAAGAGTTTTTAGGGCGTAAAGGGATAGCGCTGTCAACGCCTTCGCGAAATAACGCTTTATTTCGTAGCTTAGTCGGACAGAGTCTTGGTATTCAAGATGTGCGTCATTTGATTGAGCAAGTGGCGAATACAGAAGCAAATGTATTGATTTTAGGTGAATCTGGTACTGGTAAAGAGGTGGTAGCGCGCAACATTCATTATCACTCTTCACGTCGTAAAGGCCCTTTTGTACCGATTAACTGCGGAGCGATCCCCGCTGAATTATTAGAGAGTGAACTGTTTGGCCATGAAAAGGGATCGTTTACTGGGGCGATCACCTCACGTAAAGGGCGCTTTGAACTCGCTGAAGGCGGAACCTTATTTCTCGATGAAATTGGTGATATGCCAACTAATATGCAGGTTAAGTTACTGCGAGTGTTACAGGAACGCTGTTTTGAGCGAGTTGGTGGAAATACAACCATCAAGGCGGATGTGAGGATTATTGCCGCCACTCATCGAGACTTAGATAGCATGATCACTGAGCAGCGATTTCGAGAAGATCTTTACTATCGTTTAAACGTTTTTCCTATTGAGATGCCAGCATTAAAGGATCGTAAAGAAGATATTCCTTTATTGCTGCAAGAGTTGATGACCCGTATGGAGGCAGAAGGCGGAGCGCCGATTTGCTTTACTCCTCGGGCGATCAATTCATTAATGGAGCATGATTGGCCAGGTAACGTTCGTGAATTAGCGAATTTAGTTGAACGTATGGTGATTCTGTATCCCAATAATTTGGTCGATGTGAATCATTTACCGACCAAATATCGTTATAGTGATATACCTGAGTTTCAGCCTGAACCATGTCGGTTTAGTTCCGTGGAAGAGCAAGAGCGTGATGTGTTAGAAGATATTTTTTCAGAAAACTTCACGTTCGAATCTCATGATGATCTTAATGGTCATTTTGACGCAGCAAAGTCATTACCGCCAGAAGGGGTGAATTTAAAAGAGCTGCTCGCCGATCTTGAAGTGAGTCTAATTAATCAAGCGCTTGATGCCCACAGTGGCATTGTTGCTCGTGCTGCGGACATGCTAGGTATGCGTCGTACGACATTGGTCGAGAAAATGCGTAAGTATAATATGCAACGCTAAAGCGACTTTCTGGCGTGGTCAATATATTGACTGTCGTTAACGCATTGAAATTATTGAATAATAGTCTGGCTTGCATTTTGCATTTCAGACTATTGTTGTATATTAAGGCAAATTTTCGACGATGAATGATCCCGTACACAAACAACAGTCGCACTTAGACTCATTGGAAGATCAAGTTGAGCGTTATAAACAAGTGCTCGATGTAATGCCTGCTGGCGTGATATTACTGGATACTCAAGGGATCGTTCGTGAAGCGAATCCTGAAGCGCAACGGCTATTGCAAGTTCCGTTAGTCGGTGAAAAATGGTACAGCGTGATTCAAGTCGCTTTCGCACCTCGTGAGGATGATGGACATGAAATCTCATTACGTAATGGCCGAAAAGTTCGCTTAGCCATTTCTGCTTCAACAACGGGCCAACTTATCCTAATAACCGATTTAACCGAAACTCGCCTCTTACAATCACGGATCGGTGATTTACAGCGCTTATCGTCTTTGGGGCGGATGGTGGCATCGTTAGCCCATCAAGTTCGAACGCCATTATCGAGCGCGATGCTCTATGCTTCTAACTTAGCCGCGGCGAATTTACCGACTGCAACCCGTGAACGATTTCAATCTAAATTGGTTGATCGATTACACGACCTAGAAAAGCAAGTGAACGATATGTTGCTGTTTGCTAAGGGCGGCGATAACCGAGTCATCCAGCCTTTTTCTGTGGCTGAATTGGTGGCAGAGTTCTCACCTATGATTGAAACGGCATTAAAAAACAATCAAATCGATTATGATCTACAGGTTGAGCAAGACGATACCGTATTGTTAGGGAATGCTAACGCATTGGCTTCGGCGATCAGTAATTTAGTGATGAATGCTATTCAGATCATTGGTAAAGGGGCGCAAATTGATGTTTTCTTTCGTGCCGTCAACGGTGAATTAAAAATATCCGTTCAAGACAACGGTCCCGGTATCGCACCAGAGCTGCATCATAAAATAATGGAGCCTTTTTTTACGACGCGTTCACAAGGAACAGGGCTTGGGCTGGCGGTAGTCCAAATGGTCTGTCGTGCCCATGATGGGCGATTAGAGTTATTGTCGCAGCCTGGTGAAGGAGCCTGTTTTACTCTGTGCCTTCCCATCGAACGTCAATCGCCCTCACCTCAATCAGATAACGGAGAATGATCATGGCGCAAAGTAAAGTCTTAATCGTTGAAGATGATGAAGGGCTCCGTGAAGCCTTAGTGGATACACTGGCCTTAGCCGGATATGAGTGGTTAGAAGCTGACAGCGCTGAAGATGCACTTATCAAACTTAAAACACATCCAGTCGATATCGTCGTCTCTGACGTACAGATGGCCGGAATGGGCGGGTTAGCGCTACTTCGCAATATTAAACAGCATTGGCCAAATGTTCCGGTGCTATTAATGACCGCTTATGCCAATATCGAAGATGCCGTGGCGGCGATGAAAGAGGGGGCCATCGACTATATGGCGAAGCCTTTTGCGCCCGAAGTACTGCTTAATATGATCAGCCGTTATGCACCAGTAAAATCCGATGATGACGGTGATGCGGTGGTGGCGGATGAGAAAAGCTTGAAGCTGTTAGCGCTAGCGGAAAAAGTGGCGAGAACCGACGCCAACGTGATGGTTCTTGGCCCAAGTGGTTCTGGTAAAGAGATTATGTCACGTTATATTCATAACGCTTCACCCCGTAAAGATGGACCATTTATTGCCATTAATTGTGCTGCTATCCCAGACAACATGTTAGAAGCGACACTCTTTGGTTATGAAAAGGGAGCTTTTACGGGGGCGGTGCAAGCCTGCCCAGGTAAATTCGAACAAGCTCAAGGTGGCACCATCTTATTGGATGAAATCAGTGAGATGGATTTAAATCTACAGGCTAAATTGCTTAGGGTCCTCCAAGAGCGAGAGGTTGAGCGGCTGGGCAGTCGGAAAAGTATTCAACTTGATGTACGAGTTCTTGCGACCAGCAACCGAGATTTAAAAGCTTACGTTAAAGAAAACAAATTTCGCGAAGATTTATACTATCGATTGAATGTGTTTCCGATCACATGGCCTGCATTGTGTGAGCGAAAAGGAGATATTGCGCCATTAGCGACACACCTCGTGGAGCGCCATTGCAAAAAACTCGGTTTACCGGTTCCCAGCATTTCTCCCGCAGCCATGGAAAAGCTTCATCAATACACATGGCCTGGTAATGTCCGTGAGCTTGATAATGTGATTCAGCGTGCGTTAATTTTAAGTGAACAGGCGGACATTACTCAGCAACATATATTACTTGAGGGACTTGATTGGCAAGATGCGTCAGGTTTACAGCAGTTGGTTGAGCAAGAAGAAGTCTCGTGCCCCCAGATTAAGCCTGTTGCGCAAAGTTCGCCGATCAACCACACTCCAGCGAGTCCCGTCGGATTAGGTGATGAGCTACGTGATCAAGAGTTTACCATTATTATGGAGACGTTAGTTGAGTGTCACGGTCGGCGTAAAGAGATGGCGGAAAAATTAGGCATTAGCCCGCGAACGTTACGCTATAAATTAGCGAAAATGCGTGATGCAGGGATCGATATTCCAGGTTAATTTGACGTGGCATATTAATTGCTCATTTACTCAATATGGATGAGAGAGTCAAAGAATTGGCATTTAGAGGTGGTTATGAGATTAGATGGCTTAAACAGTGAGATGCAAGCAATGATGGCGGAAGCAGCGAATGCTCGTCCGGCGGCAACTGGACAAAAAGTTGGCGCTGATTTTAGCCAAATGCTGACTCAAGCCATCAATACTGTTAATGGATTACAGCAGTCATCGAGTAACCTACAGACACGCTTTGATCGCGGAGATGAAGGTATCTCTTTGTCTGATGTGATGATTGCTCGTAATAAATCGAGTGTGGCGTTTGAAGCGACTATTCAGGTACGTAATAAGCTCGTTGATGCGTACAAAGAGCTGATGAACATGCCAGTATAACCATAGGATGTAAACTGTGGCCGAAGATAAACAAACAACCGATCTGGCAATATCTTCTGGTGGAGAGCAGGCGCTTTCTACCTCGATGAGCTTAGATGATGGCTTACAAAATCCCGATTTAGAAGAAAAAAGTACTTCTAAGCTTGATTTTGCCATGGGCGATTTAGATCTCTTGCGACAAATTGTACTTGTCCTATCTATCTCTATTTGCGTCTCATTAATCGTGATGTTGTTTTTCTGGGTCAAAGAGCCGGAAATGCGTCCGCTGGGTGCTTTTGAAACTGAAGAGTTGATCCCCGTTTTGGATTATCTCGATCAGCAAAAACAGAACTATCGATTAGACGGCAATACGATTTTAGTACCCAGCAAAGATTTCAATAGTATTCGACTCAATATGGTTCGTTCTGGGTTGCATCAAACTCGTCATGCTGGGGATGATATTTTATTACAAGATATGGGCTTTGGCGTATCTCAGCGTCTTGAACAAGAAAGACTAAAACTCAGTCGCGAGCGGCAATTAGCTAAAGCGATTGAAGAGATGCGTCAAGTCAACCGCGCTCGAGTCTTACTTGCCTTACCACAACAAAGCGTCTTTGTGCGCCATAACCAAGAAGCTTCTGCCTCGGTATCATTAACCTTACGTACAGGAATGAACTTGAAGCAAGAAGAGGTTGATTCTATTGTTGATATGGTTGCCAGTGCGGTACCCGGTATGCGTCCGACTCGAGTGACGGTCACTGACCAACACGGACGCTTACTCAGCTCAGGTTCACAAGATCCAATCGCCACGGCTCGTCGCAAAGAGCAAGAGCTTGAGCGCCGTCAAGAAGAAAATTTACGCAATAAAATTGATTCAGTCTTGATCCCAATTTTAGGCTTAGGCAATTACACGGCCCAAGTTGATATTGAATTGGACTTCAGTGCGATTGAGCAAACCCGTAAAGTTTTTGACCCAAATACTCCAGCTACGCGCAGCGAATATACCTTAGAAGACTATAATAACGGTAATGTTGTGGCCGGAATTCCTGGCGCATTGAGCAATCAACCCCCCGCCGATGCTTCTATCCCACAAGATATCGCCCAAATGAAAGATGGCTCTATTTTGGGGCGAGGTTCTGTTCATCGTGAAGCGACACGCAACTTTGAACTCGACACCACGATCAGCCATGAGCGGCGTCAAACAGGGGTGATTAATCGTCAGACGGTGGCGGTGGCAATTAAAAATCGCGCTGTAGTTAATCCTGAAACAGGACAGGTGACTTATCAAGCATTAAGCGAGAGTGAAATCAATGCAATTCGTACCTTATTGATAGGTACGGTTGGGTTTAATGAAAATCGTGGTGATTTACTTAAAGTACTCAGTATGCAGTTTGCTGAACCAGAAACTGATCCATTGATTGATATTCCTATTTGGGAAAACCCACACTTTAACGATTGGGTACGTTGGTTAGCCAGTGCGCTAGTGATCATTGTGATTGTTCTGGTCTTGGTGCGCCCCGCGATGAAGAAACTACTTAATCCAGTGGTTGATGATGACGATCAATTATATGGACCTGATGGTTTACCGATAGGAGCTGATGGTGAAACCAGCTTAATTGGCAGCGATATTGAAGGGGGCGATCTCTTCGAGTTTGGCTCAGGAATAGATTTACCTAACCTACATAAGGATGAGGATGTACTCAAAGCGGTACGTGCTCTAGTGGCTAACGAGCCTGAACTTGCGGCTCAAGTAGTGAAGAATTGGATGCAAAATGCCTAACGATATAGTCAAAAAAGACGGTGCTGAAGAAGGGATTGATATTTCAACGATTCCTGGTGAAGAGCGCGCGGCCATTTTATTACTGAGCCTCAATGAAGATGATGCGGCTGGGATTATTCGTCACTTAGAACCCAAGCAAGTGCAGCGAGTGGGCAGTGCGATGGCAAAAGCAAAAGATCTCAGTCAAGATAAAGTCAGTGCCGTCCATCGTGCATTTTTAGAAGATATTCAAAAATATACCAACATTGGTATGGGCAGTGAAGACTTTATGCGTAATGCACTTATTGCCGCATTAGGTGAGGATAAAGCGAATAACTTAGTCGACCAAATTCTCCTAGGGACCGGTTCGAAAGGGTTAGATTCGCTGAAATGGATGGATCCTAGACAAGTGGCGACGATCATTGTTAATGAACACCCACAAATTCAAACCATTGTTCTCTCCTACCTTGAGCCAGACCAATCAGCAGAAATTCTCGCGCAATTTTCTGAGCGAGATAGGCTTCAATTATTAATGCGTATCGCTAATCTTGAGGAAGTTCAACCTTCAGCACTGGCTGAGTTGAACGAGATCATGGAGAAACAGTTTGCGGGACAAGCAGGTGCTCAAGCGGCGAAAATTGGTGGTTTGAAAGCGGCTGCGGATATTATGAACTATCTAGATAATAGCATTGAAAGCATCGCTATGGAGCAGATGCGTGAGCAAGATGAAGATCTCGCTACCCAGATTGAAGACCTGATGTTCGTGTTTGAAAACTTGGTCGAAGTGGATGACCAAGGTATCCAAAAACTACTTCGAGATGTACCACAGGATGTGTTGTTGAAAGCGCTCAAAGGTGCCGATGAAGCGCTACGAGATAAAATCTTTAAGAACATGTCTAAGCGTGCCGCTGAACTGATGAAAGATGACTTGGAAGCGATGGCACCGATTAAAGTGTCGGATGTCGAATCGGCTCAAAAAGAAATCTTGGCGATTGCTCGTAAGATGGCAGACAGTGGCGAGTTGATGTTGTCTGGTGGCGCAGACGAATTCTTGTAATCGAGAGACGGTGGTTTGTTACCTTGTGCTCTCGATGTCTTTCTTAATGAACTAGCGGCCTTTTTAGTTCGCGATAGGATGTTTCATGACTGGACAAAGAAAACGGGGTTTTATCCGTTTAGGCTCGGATGAGAATGTTGAGCCACCCAAAAAATGGGGATTACCAGATTATGGCGCAGAGCTGGGTAAGAAAGCCAAAGAAACGGCAATGAATTATGATCCCGCTTGGATGCCAAGCTTTGATGATCCTGAACCTGAGCTACCACAAACCTTAACGGATGAAGAAATTGAGTTAATCAAACGTTCCGCTTATCAAGAAGGCATCGAGCAGGGCAAAGCAGAAGGGTATCAACAAGGATTTGAACTGGGTAAACAAGGTGGTTTTGAGGTTGGCCACCAAGAAGGATTACAAACGGGTAAAACAGAAGGGCTTGAAGCGGGGCAACAAGCCATTCAAGAGCAGGTGAATGTTTTGATTGAGTTGGCCGATCAATTTGCTCAACCATTACAATTAATGAATGCACAAGTTGAAAAGCAGCTTGTGGATATGGTACTGACTTTAGTCAAAGAAGTGGTGCATGTGGAAGTTCAAACCAATCCACAAGTGATTTTAGATACGGTGAAAGAGTCAGTCGAAGCGCTCCCTGTTACTGGACATGCCATTCATTTAAAACTCCATCCTGAAGATTATGAATTGGTTAAAAATGCTTATGGTGAAGCGGAGTTAAATTCACGTCAATGGACACTCAGTAGTGAGCCTGCCTTAAATCGCGGTGATGTACAAATCGAAGCCGGTGAGTCGAGTGTGAGTTACCGTATGGAAGAACGTATTCGTAGCGTATTACAACGCTTTTGTGGCACAAATCGCCACCAAGTAGGACAAGAGTAATGTTGTCACTGGCCGAACGATTAGCACAGTACAAAACACAAGGCTTAACAACCAGACCTGTCGCGTCAGGCAAGCTGGTACGCGTCGTTGGACTGACGTTAGAAGCAACGGGGTGCCGAGCACCAATTGGTAGTTTATGTAAAGTCGACACCATGTCTGGTGAAATGGAAGCGGAAGTGGTTGGGTTTTCTGGTGACAGTCTGTTTCTGATGCCCAGTGAGCAAGTCAACGGTATCTTGCCGGGAGCCAAAGTAACCCCACTGACCGAAGAGGCAGGATTAGCGGTAGGGATGGAGCTACTGGGTCGAGTGATTGATGGTGTCGGCAATCCTTTGGATGGACTTGGACCGATTTACACCGATCAACAGGCCACGTTTAATGCTCAACCGATAAACCCTTTATTGCGTAAACCGATCACCGAACCATTAGACGTTGGAATCAAAGCCATTAATGGGTTACTGACGGTTGGTAAAGGCCAACGTATCGGTCTTTTTGCAGGCTCTGGTGTCGGTAAATCGGTTACCTTAGGGATGATGACTCGTGGCACGACTGCGCAAGTGGTCGTGGTGGGACTAATTGGTGAACGTGGCCGAGAAGTAAAAGAGTTTATCGAAGAAATACTTGGCGTGGATGGCCGTCAACGCGCGGTTGTAGTCGCAGCGCCCGCAGATTCCTCGCCACTGATGCGTTTGAAAGGTTGCCAAACGGCATTGGCTATCGCGGAATATTTTCGCGATCAAGGGCTCGATGTACTCTTATTGATGGACTCATTAACTCGTTTTGCTCAAGCGCAACGGGAGATCGCACTATCGGTGGGAGAGCCGCCAGCGACTAAAGGTTATCCACCTTCGGTGTTTGCTAAATTACCCGCATTGGTTGAACGAGCGGGCAATGGTGGTCCGAACCAAGGCTCGATCACCGCCTTTTTTACGGTGTTGACCGAAGGGGATGATTTACAAGATCCGATAGCTGATGCGTCGCGCGCCATTCTGGACGGCCATATTGTTCTCTCAAGAGAAATGGCAGACGCTGGTCATTATCCCGCGATTGATGTTGAAAAATCCGTCAGTCGGGTAATGCCACAAATCACCACAGATGAGCACATGTTGATGTCTCGAGCGGTACGACAAATCTTATCGATTTGTCGTAAAAACCAAGACTTAGTCTCAATTGGCGCCTATAAACCTGGCACCGATAAAGCGATTGATAGTGCATTTACTCTCAAACCAAGGTTGGATCAGTACCTTCAACAAGAAATGAAAGAGTCGGTACCTTATGAGATGTGCGTTGGTATGTTAAAAAATGTCTTGAGCATGGAGTAGTCTTGCTATGGACAATGCGTTGGAATTTTTATTAGACCAAGCCAAAGAGAAAGAAAGCCAAGCAATAATGGTATTGAGTAAGGCTCGTAATGAGCTTGAAGGTTACTATCAACAATTAAAGCAAATTGAGCAGTATCGACTTGAATATTGCCAACAGCTTGTCGAGCGGGGTCAAGCGGGATTGTCCGCCAGTCAATATGGTCATTTAAACCGATTTCTTACTCAGCTTGATGAAACCCTAGCTAAACAACGTGGCGCAGAAAATCATTTTAAGCAGCAAGTTGAGAATAGTCAGCAACATTGGTTACATATTCGGCAGCAACGTCGTTCATACGAATGGTTAATTGACAAAAAACGCACGGAGCAACGGCGCATTCAAGAGCGAAGAGAACAAAAGCAAATGGATGAATTTTCGACGCTCAATTTTAATCGTCAACGGAATATTCCTAAGTAATTATCCCGTTCAGATTGTTCTTTGTCCGACCGCGATACTGGTGCTTGGTGCTTCTAAATGTTATCCGTTCCAATACTTTATCCATTCCAATAAATAGATCTTATTGTGGCGTAGTTTTTGCATTTATTTAGGCACAGAATCCGATCATCTCATGCTACACACGATAACTATCGCGCGTGGCTTTATGATTCAGTATCAATGCGAGCGATGTGCCTATGAATATTAATTCAACTTCTTCTGTCGATAACACTTCTATTGCCAATCTGGCAAAAGGCTCCGTTGGGCAAAGTGGTCAAGATTCAGCAAGCGCTGAGCCAAGCAGTTTTCTCGATAAGTTAACCGCACTGCTGTTTAGCGCCAAAAGTGATACTCAAACGGCTAAGCACAATGAGGCTTCGATAGCGACGGTGGTATCGAGTGATGAAACTAGCTCTGAACTTTCAGCATCAGAACCCTCTGATGAACGACAGACTTTCGCCGAGTCTGATTCTGAGCACACGGCTTCATTTGACGCCGCTGTCGATGTTGGCCTCACACGTGCAATCGCTGAACCTCAATCTGAACCGCTCCTGGAGAATAAAAGCACGCAAGTGATGAATGAAGGCGATGACTTGCTGGTACGTTTACAGCAGGCTAATCAGGTGCTCACTGGGCATAACGGCAAGCCTTTGCCTCATAGTCTCTCCGCTAAGCATGACGATGCTGAGATAGCAGTGCCGGTTGTTGCTGACCAATACTCGCACTCAGATGACTGGACATCACCAATACAAACTCAGGTGATGTATGGCGCGAGCACTTTAGACAATAGCACTCGTCATCAATATGGCGATGATGGTGAGAATGAGCGGAACAACACAGTCGTATCTCATCGGGTCACTGAACTTGAGACTGATCTCGCGTCAATGGTTGCTCATCCAGAATTGACGGAGCGAGACGCTATCAGTAATACAGCGTTAACGACCGATATTCATCTTCCAATCGATAGTCAACCCACTTTATTAACCGATGAACTTGATATCGATCCGAGCTTGGTTACTCAAGCCACCCATTTCTCGGCGAACCCACATAGTCAATCTTCTTCTGGATCAATTGATGGAGATCTCTCTAAAGTTGAAGGTCATATAGAGCTTCAAGATGGGCAACGTACCAAAAAAGCGGTTGCGGTCGGGGTCTCTGCGGCATTGGCGACACAGTCCGCCGCTGCTTCTCCTGTTGGAGCATCTCAAACAATAGCTGCTCCTGTTAGTACAGCGATGAGCAACGCTACTTCACTGGATGCTGAGATGAGTAGTACAACGGCCGTTAATCGAGCGGCTGGTCAAGCGATGGCTCAGCCAGATTTAGTAAATACTCAAGCGGCTAACGCCGCCTTAGCGAGTTCAATGTTGCTTGCCGGAGCAGCAGGAAAAACGCGTTCGGCGAGTGATAGCGATGATACCTCATTAGCTCAACAAATAGCGGCAACCGCGACCCAGTCTGGGGTAAGTAGTTCGACACCATTGCGTCATGAAGCGACGCCGATTCAAGCTCAACCACTGCCTTTGATGCTCAATAAAGGATTGGTTGCGGATGAGATGGCTGAGCGGATCCAAATGATGATGTCGAAGAATTTAAAAAATATTGATATCAGGTTGGATCCGCCAGAGTTAGGCCGATTGCATATTCGTATGAATATGCACGCTGATGGAGCTAGTATTCAATTTACGGTAACCAATGCTCAAGCACGAGATGCTTTAGAGGGCGCGATGCCTCGTTTAAGGGAAATGTTAGCCCAACAAGGTGTACAATTGGCGGATACATCAGTGCAACAGCAGAGCTCGGGTCAGCAACAAGGTTATGCTGCTGAGCGAGGCCAGTCTGGTCATTTAAGTGACGATGATACGCTATTAGGCGATGAAAACATTGATGCTAACGTCAAACTTGATTTGAATGTGACAACAAAGCGTGATGGAATCAGTTATTACGCTTAAACTAATAAAAATAAACAAAACCACGTAGAGGATGTTATGGCTGCTGATGAAAATTCACAAGATGCACCGAAGAGTAAAAAGAAACTGCTGATCATTATCGTTGCGGCGGCGGTTTTGCTGTTAGGTGGCGGCGGTGCAGCGTTCTTTTTAATGGGATCTGGCAGTGATCAGCAAAGTGCCGATACAGCGAATCGCCGAGCGGCACCTAGCGTTGCTCCAGTTTCTTACGTTAACATTGCTCAGCCGTTTGTGTTTAATGTCAGTGGTGATACTCGGGGACGTATGGTCCAAGTTAAAGTCCAACTGATGGTTCGTGGTACTAATAACGAAAACCTAGCTCGTTTTCACTCCCCGTTAGTAGAAAGTACCTTATTGGCGACGTTTGCTTCAGCGACGGTTGAACAACTGCGTACTCCATCGGGGCGGGTTGAATTACGAGATAAAGCCACCGAAGATATTAAAGCCGCCATGACACAAGTGGTGGGAGAACCCGTTATTGAACGTGTTTTATTTACCGATTTTGTAATGCAGTAGGTGAGTCCGTGACCGATTTACTAAGCCAAGACGAAATTGATGCGCTCCTTCATGGCGTTGATGGAGTGGATGACGAAGAAGAAGAGTTAGATTCGTCGACTGCCTCTTCATTTGATTTTTCGTCACAAGATCGTATCGTTCGTGGACGAATGCCGACGCTTGAGCTGATTAATGAACGCTTTGCACGGCATATGAGGATTAGTCTGTTTAATATGCTGCGTAAAACCGCCGAAGTTTCGATTAACGGCGTACAGATGATGAAGTTTGGTGAATACCAAAATACACTATACGTTCCGACCAGTCTTAACATGGTGCGTTTTCGTCCATTAAAGGGGACAGCGCTGGTGACAATGGAAGCGCGACTGGTATTTATTCTGGTTGAAAACTTTTTTGGTGGTGATGGCCGCTATCATGCGCGAATTGAAGGTCGAGAATTTACACCAACCGAACGACGAGTTATCCAATTATTGTTGAAAATCGTTTTTGCCGATTATAAAGAAGCATGGTCACCAGTAATGGGGGTCGAGTTTGAATATTTAGACTCGGAAGTGAATCCGAGTATGGCGAACATCGTCAGTCCAACCGAGGTAATCGTTGTCTGTTCATTCCATATTGAAGTGGATGGTGGAGGCGGTGATTTCCATATGGTCATGCCTTATTCGATGGTTGAACCGATTCGAGAATTGCTCGATGCAGGGGTTCAATCGGATAAAATGGAAACCGATGTTCGCTGGAGCTCAGCACTACGCGACGAAATTATGGACGTGCCGATTAATTTTCGAGTCAATTTATTAGAGCAAGACATCGCGCTGCGAGATCTAATGGATTTGCAGGTTGGCGATATTATCCCGATAAAAATGCCAGAACATGCCATTATGTTTGTCGAAGAGCTACCCACTTATCGCGTTAAAATGGGACGCTCAGGTGACAAACTCGCGGTGCAAATTTCGCAAAAAATCAAACGTCCTGAAGCAATGAAAACCGATTTGGCCTTTTTAGGTAAAGATATCATTGCTGAATTAGAAAATGACGAATTAGCCGATGAAGAACAATCTTAAGCGTAAGAATAGGTAGCAAAGATGTCAAAATCAGATGATCAAAAATTGGCAGATGAATGGGCGGCAGCATTGGGCGAAGATCCAAATGCTCCTGATGTTGATGTCGATGAAATATTAGCAGCCCCATTGGATGAATTAAAAGATACTTCACCGCCGATCACTGAAGATGAGCGGCGCAAGTTAGATACTATCATGGATATTCCGGTGACCATTTCGATGGAAGTGGGCCGATCTAAAATTAGTATTCGTAACTTGTTGCAATTAAACCAAGGTTCAGTCGTGGAATTGGATAGAATTGCCGGAGAATCACTTGATGTTATGGTCAATGGAACCTTAATTGCTCATGGTGAAGTCGTTGTCGTCAATGATAAGTTCGGTATCCGTCTCACGGATGTTATTAGTCAAACAGAACGGATTAAGAAGCTGAGATAGCGGATGAAAAAAATCTTAGGGCTAGCCTTGCTCAGTTGCCCAGCTTTTGCCGCTCCCAGCAGTTCGTTGGATATAGCGACCACCTTAGGGTCGCTTTTATTCGTCCTGGGTTTTATTCTGTTTCTAGCTTGGTTACTTAAACGGATGAAAGTCCCGGTTTTTGGTCAGCAAAAAGGATTTCAGATCATTCGCCAGCTTCCTGTTGGGACCAAAGAACGAATCATGATAGTCCAAGCAGGGGAGGAGCAGTTTTTGATTGGGGTGACCAGTCATTCGATCCAATTGATTGCTAAATTAGACTCACCATTAACTCAGGAGGCGCAAGATCCAACGCCTTTTGCTCATCAATTGACGCAGCTGCTAAAAAAACATGACAAATAATCGCCAATATCACCGACTCACCCATTTACTCTGTAAAGCAATGATGCTGCTCAGTTTACTTATTTGGGCGTTTTCCTCCCCACTTTATGCTCAGCAAGAGCTTGCAACGGCCATTCCTCCCACTGCTGCCGGTGCGCAAGGTGTTACCGTATCAGCAATGGAGAGTGAACAAGCCGGTTCAAGGAGTTTGGCCTTATCCAGCCGTAGTGGTGGCGGTGGGATTCCCGCATTCACGATGACAACTAATGCGGATGGCGGTGAAGATTATTCGATTAATCTACAAATTCTCGCTCTAATGACCATGCTGGGCTTTTTGCCAGCGATGGTTATTTTAATGACGTCATTTACGCGGATTGTTGTCGTGATGTCGATTTTGCGTCAGGCGATGGGCTTGCAGCAAACTCCCTCGAATCAGGTCATTATTGGTATTGCGATTTTTTTAACGTTTTTCATTATGTCGCCAGTGCTCAATCAGATTAATGACCAAGCGGTACAGCCTTATCTTAATGAGCAGATCAGTGCTCGGCAGGCATTTGATTTAGCCCAGGATCCGATGAAATCTTTTATGCTTAAACAAACACGACTTAAAGATTTAGAGACGTTTGTTAACATTGCCGGTTCGAATGCGCAAAATCCGGAAGATGTCTCGATGGCGATTCTTATTCCTGCGTTTATTACCTCTGAATTGAAAACGGCATTCCAAATCGGTTTTATGCTCTTTTTGCCTTTTCTTATTATTGATTTAGTGGTGGCTTCGGTATTAATGGCGATGGGTATGATGATGTTGTCACCGATGATCGTTTCCTTACCCTTTAAGCTGATGTTATTTGTCTTAGTTGATGGATGGAACCTAATTTTATCGACCTTAGCGGGCAGTTTTGCTTTATAGCGGGAGAGACAAATGACACCTGAGCTGTTTGTTGAGCTATTTCGTGAAGCATTATGGTTAGTGCTGATCATGGTTTGCGCCATCATTGTACCTAGCCTAATAATTGGTTTAGTTGTGGCGGTGTTTCAAGCCGCAACCTCAATCAACGAACAGACACTAAGCTTTTTACCACGTTTGATTGTGACTCTATTAGCATTAATGATGTTTGCCCATTGGATGACTCAAATGCTGATGGAGTTTTTCTTCGCCATGATTGAGCGCTTGCCACAAGTTTTATTTTAGGAGCTGCGATGGAATACCCAGCCAGTGTAGTCCTAGATTTTATTGCACACTACTTTTGGCCCTTTACACGTATTTCAGCCATGTTGATGGTGATGACCGTCACTGGCGCGCGGTTTGTGTCGCCGCGTATTCGCCTATATCTTGGTTTAGCGATCACACTCGCCGTAATGCCAGCAGTGCCAGTGATTGCCGATGATTTGCAACTCCTCTCCTTTCAAGGCTTTTTAACCACACTAGAACAAATCATTATTGGCGTGGCGATGGGTATGGTGACTCAGTTTTTAATTCAAACCTTTGTTATTCTTGGTCAAATACTCGGTATGCAAGCCAGTTTGGGGTTTGCTTCTATGGTTGATCCTGCTAATGGACAGAATACGCCGCTGTTAGGCCAATTGTTTATGTTTTTAGCAACGATGTTTTTTTTGGCGACGGATGGCCATTTAACTATGATTCAGTTGGTGGTGCTGAGCTTCACCAGTTTACCGATTGGCGCAGGATCGCTGACTAATGTCGATTATTATGAGCTCTCTCAATGGTTAGGGATTATGTTTAAAGTGGCGTTGAGTATGTCACTGTCTGGGATCATTGCGTTATTAACCGTTAACCTTTCCTTTGGGGTAATGACTCGGGCTGCACCACAATTGAATATCTTTTCGCTAGGTTTTGCCTTTGCTCTTTTGGTCGGATTACTGATTTGTGGTTATATTGTCAGTGGTCTATTTGCGCACTATGATCTGTTTTGGGCAGAGGGTGAGCAGCAACTGTGTCGTTTGATCCGCCTGAACTGTTAGGAGAAACCCGTGGCAGAGTCTGATGGACAAGAAAGAACCGAAGAGGCGACCCCCAGGCGCTTGCAACAAGCCAAAGAAAAAGGGCAGGTTGCAAGGTCGAAAGAGTTAGCGTCGGTATCGGTATTAATCATTGGTTCGGTAGCCCTAATGTGGTTTGGCGAAATGTTAGCCAGTCGCTTGTATACCACGATGGGACGGTTGTTTTCTCTGAGTCGTGAAGAGATTTTCGATAGCAGCAAACTGTTCGATATTATTGCTGGTACGCTGACCCATTTAATTTTCCCACTACTACTGATCCTCGTCACCTTATTTGTGGCTGCGCTGATCGGGGCTGCTGGTGTTGGCGGAGTCAGTTTTTCTGCTGAAGCGGCAAGACCTAAGTTATCAAAGATCAGTCCGTTGAGCGGCTTTAAACGCATGTTTGGTATGCAGAGTTTAGTTGAGCTGTTTAAGTCGATACTCAAAGTACTCTTAGTGGCTGGAGTCGCTTTCTATCTGATTGACGCTTCGAAAAATGATCTTTTTCAACTCAGTATGGATGTTTATCCACAAAATATTTTCCATGCTTTAGAAATTCTACTCAATTTTATTTTGTTGATCAGTTGTTCACTGCTGGTAGTCGTCGCGATTGATGTGCCTTTTCAGATTTGGCAACACGCTGAAAAACTGAAAATGACTAAGCAAGAGATTAAAGACGAATACAAAGATACGGAAGGTAAACCTGAAGTCAAAGGGCGAATTCGGATGTTGCAGCGTGAAGCGGCACAACGCAGGATGATGGCTGATGTCCCTCAAGCGGACGTTATTATCACCAACCCCGATCACTTTTCAGTGGCGCTACGTTATAAGCAAGGAACGGATAAAGCCCCCATTGTGGTTGCCAAAGGCGGCGATTTTCTGGCCCTTAAAATCCGTGAAATTGCCCGTGAGCACGAGATTATAATTGTTGCCGCTCCTCCGCTAGCGCGGGCGCTGTACTACACCACAGAGCTAGAGCAAGAAATTCCAGATGGTTTATTCGTGGCCGTCGCTCAGGTATTGGCTTATGTGTTCCAGATTAAGCAATATCGCCGCAAAGGAGGTCAGCGCCCAGTGTTGAAAACGCAAGAGTTGCCAATACCACCGGACATGCGCTACTAGCGGAGACTCTCTCTCGTTGAGCCGTATTATTGCCAGTGGTTCCGTGTTATTCCAGACCAATACCGCATTACTTATCGGGAACCGACAATAAGATCAACAGAGCACCATTGCCACCAAACTCTAATGGCGCTTGATGAAAAGCGAGGACATCAGGATGTTGAGCCAACCACAACGGCACTTTCTGTTTAAGAATATGTTTACCAATCCCATGTTGTACGCAAGCACAGTGAACTTTTTCTTTTAGGCAATAAGCAATCATTGCACCGAGTTCTCGTTTGGCTTCCTGTTGAGTCATACCATGCATGTCGAGAAACACCTCAGGCGAATACACACCGCGGCGCAGTTTTTTAACTTCATACTTAGAGATATCACTCCGAGCATAACGGGTTGGCCCTTCTTCACTAAGTAGCGGCACAAATTCATCGGAAAAATAAAAATGGGTATCACTGGCTTCTCGTGAGTGACGGCGAATTTCTTTTTGCTTGGGATTTCTGTTTGGCGATTGGGTTATGGTATCCTGAGATAACTTTTTTACGCCTTTTACTGCCTCGTGAAACAGAGCAAAATCATCATTCGCATCGAGATCATGACAGTGACTGATGTCGGTGTTTTTTTTGTTCATGAAAGTTAAATTATCAGTTATTTTCGGTATTGGCAGTATTGTAGCGCTTTTCGGAGGCAATTTTGGATAAGATTTTTGTAGATGAGGCGGTTTCTGAACTGCATACCCTTCAGGACATGATCCGTTGGACGGTGAGTCGTTTCAATGCGGCACAGTTATTTTATGGTCACGGAACCGATAATGCATGGGATGAAGCCGTTCAGTTAATCTTACCGACACTCTATTTACCGATTGACGTTCCGCCTCATGTACTGAATTCCCGTTTAACGGGCAGTGAGCGATTACGTGTGGTGGAGCGAGTCATTAAGCGGATTAATGAGCGCACGCCTATTGCTTATTTAACCAATAAAGCGTGGTTTTGTGGTCTAGAGTTTTTCGTTGATGAGCGAGTCTTAGTGCCTCGTTCACCGATTGGTGAATTGATTCAAGCGCAATTTTCACCTTGGTTACTTGATGAGCCGACTCGGATTATGGATTTATGTACGGGCAGTGGTTGTATTGCAATTGCTTGTGCCTATGCTTTCCCTGAAGCTGAAGTGGATGCGATTGATATCTCTGCTGACGCTTTGCAGGTGGCTGAGCAAAATATTCAAGATCACGGTTTAGAGCAGCAAGTGTTCCCGATTCGTTCAGATTTATTTCGCGATTTACCAAAAGAGCAATACGACATTATTGTTACTAATCCTCCTTATGTCGATCAAGAGGATATGAACAGTTTACCCGATGAGTTCAAGCATGAACCAGAGTTAGGGCTTGCGGCGGGAACGGATGGCTTAAAACTCGCACGACGTATTTTGGCTAATGCGCCTCATTATCTAACGGATAATGGGATTTTAGTTTGTGAAGTGGGCAACTCAATGATCCACTTGGTGGATCAGTATCCTAATATTCCGTTTACTTGGTTAGAGTTTGAAAATGGTGGTCACGGGGTCTTTTTATTAACCAAGCAACAGTTACTTGATTGCGCAGGTGAATTCTCACTGTATCGTGATTAACCCAGCTGAGATTAAAGCTTAATCATTTTTTCATTAATCATGCTCTATCTACGCCGACGCGATGTCGGCGTTTTTTATGGATGGTAGCGCGGAGTGAGATAGTGTCTGGGGCAATTTTTATGACATGAGCGATGGAGTAAAGCAAAGCCGCATTTTAAGGAAAACGTCAGTCGGGACTTTACATCATTGGCTAATCAAGCGAGTATGATTTCATGATTAACAAAAGCTCCTTCCGTGATGAGATGATCCCCAAGCTATTGGGCGTGGTAGGTAGGCGGCCGGTGAGCGACTCTCCATGAGCATAGGTAACGATGCGATTTGGGCAACGAACGTAGCCAACACCACTGTAGCTTCAAGTAGCAAAGGGATAGCTAGGAATAAGGATGCTGGTAAGTCAATACGGATTTACTTATTGATGGGAAGTTTGAGGAAAACATGGCAGGAAACAGTATTGGACAACATTTTCGAGTCACCACTTTTGGCGAAAGTCATGGTGTTGCATTAGGGTGTATCATCGATGGTTGCCCTCCTGGTCTTGAAATCAGTGCCGCTGATTTACAAGTAGACTTGGATCGCCGTCGTCCGGGTACATCGCGTTATACTACTCAGCGCCGTGAAGCGGATGAAGTGAAAATTCTTTCTGGTATTTTTGAAGGTAAAACGACAGGGACTTCTATCGGCTTATTGATTGAAAATACCGATCAGCGTTCGACCGATTATTCAGATATTAAAGATAAATTTCGTCCTGGACATGCGGACTATACCTACCATCAAAAGTACGGTTTACGTGACTATCGGGGTGGTGGCCGTTCCTCTGCCCGGGAAACCGCGATGCGTGTGGCGGCTGGTGGTATTGCGAAAAAATACCTCCAACAAGAATTTGGTATTGAGATCCGCGCTTATCTTTCACAAATGGGTGATATTGCCATTGAAAAAGTGGATTGGAATGAAATCGAAAACAATGCCTTTTTTTGTCCTGATATCGATAAAGTCGCTCAGTTTGATCAATTAATCCGCGATTTAAAAAAGCAAGGTGATTCGATTGGTGCCAAAATTCAAGTCGTGGCAACCAAAGTACCCGTAGGCTTAGGTGAACCGGTATTTGATCGACTCGATGCCGATATTGCTCATGCACTGATGAGCATTAATGCGGTCAAAGGGGTGGAAATTGGTGATGGCTTTGATGTGGTGCGCCAAAAAGGCAGCGAACATCGTGATTTGCTTACCCCGGACGGCTTTGCAAGCAACCATGCTGGCGGTATTTTAGGTGGAATCTCTTCGGGGCAAGATATTGTTGCCAATATCGCCTTAAAGCCGACGTCGAGCATTACCGTGCCTGGACAAACGATTACCCGTCAAGGTGAGCCAACGGAGCTCATCACCAAAGGGCGACACGACCCTTGCGTAGGCATTCGCGCGGTACCGATTGCTGAAGCGATGTTAGCCATTGTGCTGATGGATCACTTACTGCGTCATCGTGGTCAAAATCAAGCAGTACACACTGAAACGCCTATATTATAATGTGCATCAACAGAGTATCAGCGCCCGCTATAAGACGCTGATACTCTTGTTAATTGCTTTTGATCGTCTACATTTTTAGACTATTACGATCAGTGCAGTGGTTTATCGGTTTCTACTAAATGGAACGATGGTAAGCGCCATTTAAAACGCACCGCGGCCATACGCAGAAGATAACCGACCACTAACGTTGCAATGGTATTGGTTGTCTCATTGAGGCCAAGTTCTAATAGAGTGAGATAAAGCCCGGATGCAATCAACGCTACAGAAGCGTAAAGCTCATCGTGCAGTACCAGTGGCGGCTGGCGGCAGATCAAATCACGCAACAAGCCACCAAATACCCCAGTAACTAAGGCTGCGACCATACAGATCATCACATGATGCCCCATTTCTAAGGCGACTTTGGTGCCGATAATGCTGAACACGATCAACCCCAATGCATCCAAGCGAATGAATAAGCCTTTGAGTTTAATCACCCAACGATAAATCCCCGTGGTTAAAACACCGGCTAAGCAAGTAATCGCCAGAAACTCCGGATGCTTTACCCAGCCAAGCGGATAATGGCCGAGAAGAATATCACGCACCGTACCACCACCAATCGCCGTTGCGCTTGCTACTAACATAACGCCAAACCAATCCATTTTCCGACGTCCAGCACTAAGAGCCCCGGTCATCGCTTCTGCTGTGATGCCAATAATGTATAGAACGCTAAGTAGCATAATTAACCTTATTACGTATTGATTACTTGAGCCGAAAAAGGCGCAAGTGTAGAGCGAATTGAGCATTTTGACGAATGAGTTTTTATAGGGTGAAAAGGGCAGCCAGATTACTTAATCTAATAATTTTGTTTGAATGCTTTACCCTAAAGAGAAAAATCGCGAGAATGCAGCCCATTAAGCCGACGAGAGTAGCTGTTGATGACGCATCAGTATCAAGATTTAAT
This sequence comes from Vibrio sp. A11, assembly GCF_013048705.1. Lineage (NCBI taxonomy): Bacteria > Pseudomonadati > Pseudomonadota > Gammaproteobacteria > Vibrionales > Vibrionaceae > Vibrio > Vibrio sp. A11. The sequence continues at coordinate 46,270 of NZ_VHSI01000004.1, forward strand.
CGCTATTTTTAATCAAACTTTTTTTGCCGACTACCAGACTCAACTTGAGCTAGGTGGTGATGAGCCAGTATATTTACCCGCCGATGAACAGACGCCATATCATCGGATCATTTTTGCGCGCGGGTTTTATGCGTCGGCACTGCACGAGATCGCTCATTGGTGCGTTGCTGGGCCTGAGCGCCGCTTACTAGAAGATTTTGGCTATTGGTATGAGCCGGATGGTCGTTCAGCACAAGTGCAAGCGGAGTTTGAGCGGGTAGAAGTAAAGCCACAGGCTTATGAGTGGATTTTAGCGCAAAGTGCTGGATTTCCCTTTAGCGTCAGTTGTGACAATCTGCATGGTGATCATGAGCCTGATAGGTTGGCGTTTATGCACAAGGTTCATCAACAGGTGTTGGGGATACTAAAAACCGGTTTACCGCCTCGAGTGGCGCGATTATCACAGGCTTTACGGGCGTTTTATCACACTCCGCCGTTGAGTGCCGATCAATTTATAGTGAAATAATGAGAAGACGATGATTATTGAATTTGAAGAACAATTATTGGACCGAATTGATGCCCGTATTGAGTCGGCGTCTGATGATGAGTTATTTGCTGGTGGTTATTTACGCGGGCATATTTCTTTATCGGCCGCGGTTTGTGAAGAGCAAGGTATTGATGATATTGAGCACTTAAAAGCTCTTATCGAGCAAAGCCTTGAAGAAGCACGTTCGGAGCTGACGCCTGCTGACCGGGCGATCGTTTATGCGTTATGGCGTGAATTGAGCGCTTGATATTCTTGATGACAGTTCTTATTCGGAAAATTTGAATATCATCGTATAATTTTTGTAGTTGCGATAACAATGACCAATGTTTACTCTGTGTTTATTATATAAACAATGAGGTTATCCTATGAAAGTTATCGCATTTGGCGCAAGTACCAGCTCTCAATCCATCAACCAAGCGTTAGCCACCTACGCGGCAAAGCAAATTGAGGGGGCGCAAGTTACGGTATTGAATATTAATGATTATTCTGTACCGATGTTTAGCGAAGATCGAGAGAAAGAGCTAGGGCAAGCGGAAGGGGCACAAGCCTTTTTACGTGATTTAGCACAAGCCGATGCTTTTGTGATTTCTTTTGCCGAGCATAATGGACATTATCCTGCCGCTTATAAAAATTTGTTCGACTGGACGACTCGTATTGATCGTGAGCTGTTTAAAGGTAAGCCAGCGGTGTATCTTGCTACGTCACCAGGCCCCGGTGGTGCTCAGTCGGTGTTAGCTGCCGCCGTTGCCTCAGCGCCATTTTTCGGTGGTAATGTTAAAGGTTCGCTTTCTGTCCCTAGCTTTTATGATAATTTCGACTTAGCGGCCGGTGAAGTGACCAACTCAGAGATTGCCGAAAAAATTAAAGCTACAGTAGCGTTGCTCGGTTAAGTTTTTTATTCTCCATTGTAATCATGAAGCCTCGCTGGATAAGCGAGGCTTCATGATTTTAAGGGTGCAAAAATCGGCTTCAGGCGCTGAAACCGCAGCGTATAAAGTTAAGCCCCTTTTTCTGTGATTGCCTTACCTTTCTTTAATTTTCGTACCCACATCCGGCTTGGATGCAGTGAGGCTAGCACATCGACAGGCAAAGGCAGTGGTTCACCGCAGATCTGCGCGGCCAAGACTTCGGCCATCAGTGGTGCAGAACTCAAACCACGGGAACCTAAACCCAGTAAAGCGTACAACTGAGGGTATTGGCTAATAGTTGGGATTTGATGCTCTCTTTTTTGTGGCAAATCAGCGTATTGATCAATGATTGCATCACGTTGTCCGACATTACCCACAAAAGGCAAATGATCGCGACTGACACAGCGAACCCCTTGACGTGATTGGTTGTCTGATGTGTCCACTGCCATCGGCCAAGTTTGATTCGCTAGGCAACGGGTTAAACGCGCGCTATTTTCTTGCTGTGCTTTGGCATCGAAGGCTTGGTCAAGATGCTGTCTATCGTAACTGGCTCCAATACAATGGGTGCCATGACGCGGGCTGCTTGGGGTCATGTAGCCGTCATAGCACAGTACTGAACGCAGCGCTTGTAAAGTGTGATTGGTTGGCGCATGACTGACTTGGCCTTTGACTTTGCCTAGTGGTAAATGCTCAGTTTGAGCAAAGGCATCAAATTGATGGCCATTAGCGATCACCACACATTGATGCTGAAACTGCTGACTTTGAGCATTCAATTGCCACGTCCTCGTTTCGGCTTGCCACGCTAACGAGTCAATCGCTTGTTGATAATGGGCGGTAACGGATCCTTTGCTGACTAAATCGTCTAACAGTGCTTGAGTGAGCTCTACTGGGCATAACCATCCACCCAGTGGATAATGGATACTCGGCATATCCACCGCAAGGCCAATGTGCTGACTGGTTTGCTCTGCAGTCAGATAATGCACGAGTTCGTTTGGGAATTCACCTTGGGTAAGACGCGTTAATTTATCGGTGGATTTTTCATCCCACATTAATTGAGTCACGCCACACCAATCGTATTCAAAATCAATTTGCTGAGCGAGACGTTGCACAAATTGACGAGTAAACAGAAACGCTGGCGCAAAGACGCGGGACACATTGCTATGTTGACCATTTAATAGCGGATAAATGGCTCCCTGTCGATTGCCAGAAGCCCCCTGCGCGGGCGCTTTATCGGCGCAATATAAGGTCACAGAAATGCCGCGTTGAGTTAAGGCATGGGCGAGCGCGGCGCTGGCAATACCACCGCCGATGATCGCCACATCGTGGACAGATTCTGTCGCTTCAATCTGATAATAAGGTTTAATATTGCGGTATGGTTTTTTATGCTCAATCCTTCCGGCGAGCATTTCTCGCTTGGTGCCAAACCCTTTGACCTTCTTCATCGTAAAGCCAGCTTGACTGAGCCCTCGGCGAACGAATCCTGCGGCGGTAAAGGTAGCGCAGGTACAATTTTCTTTAGCCAATTGGCTCATGCCATCAAATAAAGCTTGGCTCCACATGTCTGGGTTTTTACTGGGCGCGAAGCCATCGAGAAACCACGCATCAACCAAGCCACGTTCGGAAACGGCTACTTGAGGTAAGCTGGTTTTGATATCGCCAAACCACAAGTCTAAAATAATCGCCCCATCCGCCAAAATAATTCGATGGCATTCAGGTAGTGCCAAAGGATAGGCTTGATGCAACTGCTCGGCGTAGTGAGCGAGCTCTGGCCAAGCTTGATGTGCTTTGATCAGATCGCTTTTATTGAGCGGATATTTTTCAAAGCTGATAAAGTGCAAGGTCTTAATGGTTGCATCAGGATTTTGGTGGCGAAACTGGTCAAAACATTGCCACGTAGCGAGAAAATTGAGTCCAGTGCCAAAACCCGTTTCAGCAATCACAAAATGGCGTTGGTCATATTCTCGCCATCTTTGTGGGAGATGATTCTGATTGAGAAAGACGTAGCGTGTCTCTTCTAAGCCATTGGCATTGGAAAAATAGACGTCGTCAAATTGGTCTGAGACCGGCGTTCCGGCGTCATTCCACGCCAATTGTGCGTGAGTAATGGAAGTCATAAGCGATGATTTCTAGCAAATAAGGCATTTATAGAGCAAGATTGTACGGATTTATAGGAAAGCTGACCACTTCTGTTACTTATCTTGGTTATCATTTAGCGGAATTTTGAATTATAGGAATGTCACATGAAACGAGTCGTCATCACCGGGATGGGAATTATTTCCAGTATCGGTAACAACGTCCAAGAAGTTTTAGCGTCTCTTAAAGCCGGCAAATCAGGCATCACTGCTTCCGAGCAATTTAAAGAGCAGGGGCTACGTTCACAAGTTTGGGGTGATTTAAAGATAAACCCTGCTGAGCATATTGATCGCAAACAGATGCGTTTTATGGGCGATGCGGCGGCTTATGCTTATCTTTCTATGGAGCAAGCGATTGCTGATGCTGGATTGACGCCTGAGCAAGTGTCGAATGACCGTACCGGCATCATTGCGGGGTCTGGCGGTGCATCTTCACTTAACCAATCCATTGCCGTGGATACGCTACGTGAGAAAGGCGTTAAGCGTATTGGGCCGTATATGGTGCCTCGTACCATGTCTTCCACGGTGTCGGCTTGTTTGGCAACACCGTTTAAAATTCGTGGCGTTAACTATTCGATTAGCTCAGCCTGTGCGACTTCAGCACACTGTATTGGTAACGCGATGGAGCTGATTCAACTCGGCAAACAAGACATTGTTTTTGCTGGTGGCGGTGAAGAACTGGATTGGACATTGACGATGATGTTTGATGCCATGGGCGCGTTATCCACCAAATACAATGACACACCAGAGAAAGCGTCTCGCACCTATGACGCTGATCGCGATGGTTTTGTGATTTCAGGCGGCGGCGGCATGCTGGTGATTGAAGAGTTAGAGCATGCTTTGGCACGCGGTGCAAAAATTTATGGTGAGATTGTTGGCTATGGTGCTACCTCAGACGGTTACGATATGGTTGCGCCATCTGGTGAGGGTGCGGCTCGTTGTATGCGAATGGCGATGCAAAATGTCGATAGTGTTGATTATGTCAACACCCATGGTACGTCAACACCAGTCGGTGATGTAAAAGAACTGGGCGCGATTCAAGAAATTTTTGGCGGTAATAGCCCTGCTATTTCTGCGACTAAAGCCATGACTGGTCACGCATTAGGCGCAGCAGGGGTTCATGAAGCGATTTATTCGACCTTGATGCTGCATCATAATTTTATCGCACCGAGTATTAATATTGATACTCTGGATCCGGCTGCAGAGGGGCTAGATATTGTCACGCAACCACGTGAACAAGAGCTCAATAGCGTTATGTCAAACAGTTTTGGCTTTGGTGGTACCAACGCCACATTGGTGATCAAAAAGTACCAAGCATAATCACCATTTGAGGTGAACCGTTTCCAGAGCCGATCGGCGTAGCCGATCACACAGACGCAGACTCTGTCCTATTGAGAGCAGGACGAGATCCTTTTGTTCTGGGTATTTGCCCGGTAGCCTTTGGCTCCGGGTATTTTTATGCTCGACACACAGAATGCTTTTCTGCACAATGCCCAACAAAATACCCATCACGTGTTGGCAAATAAGACCCCCATGGTTTTTGGCCTATCATGATCCTAAAGACAACCCAATAGTGTGAATTCGGCTATGAAAATCTTGATCGACGAAAATATGCCTTACGCTGAGCAGCTGTTTAGTCAGCTCGGTGAGGTAATTCTTAAACCAGGTCGCACATTAACCGCTGACGATTTGATCGACATTGATGCGTTAATGATTCGTTCGGTGACAAAAGTAGATGCTGCTCTATTAAGTAAAGCGAATCGATTGGCTTTTGTCGGTACGGCAACGGCTGGAATGGATCATGTTGATCAAGCGCTATTGGCTGAGCGAGGGATATTTTTTACCGCAGCGCCAGGCTGCAATAAAGTCGGCGTTGCAGAGTATGTGTTTAGTGTTTTAATGGTGCTTTCTCAGCAGCAAGGTTTCTCTATTTTTGATAAAACGATTGGTATTATTGGTGCAGGCCAAGTCGGTAGCTACTTAGCCCATTGTTTGACTGGGTTAGGACTCAACGTTTTGATCAATGATCCACCCAAGCAAGCACAAGGGGATACGCGAGCATTTACACCACTGGAGCAACTATTAACTGAAGCGGATGTGATTACCTTGCATACGCCGATCACCCAGCAAGGTGAGTGGCCTACTCACCATTTAATTAATGAGCAGGTGTTGGCTGGTTTACGAGGTGATCAAATTTTGATTAATGCCGCGCGAGGTCCAGTCGTCGACAATGACGCATTAAAAGCTCGTTTACGACAAGGCGATGGTTTTACCGCGGCCTTAGACGTGTTCGAATTTGAACCGCAGGTGGATTTAGAGCTCCTGCCGTTGTTAGCGTTTGCGACGCCTCATGTTGCTGGTTATGGCTTGGAAGGGAAAGCACGCGGTACCACCATGGTGTTTAACCAATACTGTGAGTTTTTAGGTCAAGCGCATTGGGCTAATCCATCCAGTTTATTGCCGACGGCTCCTGTACCTGAAGTGGTTCTGAATCGTGCTTGGGATGAAGCAACGTTGCTCAACTTAACGCAACTTATTTATGATGTTCGACGAGACGATGCTTTGTTTCGTCGTCAAATACATCAACCTGACGCGTTTGATAAAATGCGCAAACAGTATTGGGATAGGCGTGAATATAGCGCAATTAAGCTAGTGGGTGAGGCATCGTGTCAATTAGAACCGCTAGCGCAACTCGGATTTACAATAGAGGTTACAAATGAGCCAAGAATTTAATGTTGCGATTTTCGGTGCAACGGGTGCGGTCGGTGAAACCATGCTGGAAGTATTGCAAGAGCGTAAATTTCCTGTTGGTGAACTTTTTTTACTCGCGAGTGAACGTAGTGAAGGGAAAACCTATCGCTTTAATGGAAAAACCGTACGAGTACAAAATGTTGAAGAGTTTGATTGGTCCTCGGTGCATATTGCGCTTTTTTCGGCAGGTGGTGAGCTTTCTGCTCATTGGGCACCGATCGCTGCCGAGGCGGGTGTAATCGTTATAGATAACACCTCTCATTTTCGTTATGACTACGATATCCCTTTAGTGGTTCCAGAAGTCAATCCACAGGCGATTGCCGAGTTTCGTAACCGCAACATCATTGCTAACCCAAATTGTTCCACCATTCAAATGTTGGTGGCGTTAAAACCCATTTATGATGCGGTTGGGATCGAGCGTATTAATGTCACGACTTACCAGTCTGTATCTGGAGCCGGTAAAGCAGGAATTGATGAGCTAGCAGGACAAACTGCAAAACTATTGAGTGGCATTCCAGCTGAGACGCATGCTTTTAGTCAGCAAATTGCCTTTAACTGTATCCCGCAAATCGATCAGTTTATGGATAATGGTTACACTAAAGAAGAGATGAAGATGGTATGGGAAACCCAAAAAATCTTCAATGATCCTTCGATCATGGTTAATCCAACCTGTGTTCGCGTCCCGGTATTTTATGGTCATGCCGAAGCATTGCATATTGAGACTCGTAGCCCAATTGATGCCGAGCAAGTCATCAGCTTATTGGAACAAACGGCAGGGATTGAAGTTTTCCAAGGGCAAGACTACCCGACTCAGGTGCGTGATTCCGGTGGTAAAGATACGGTGTTGGTTGGACGCATCCGTAATGATATTAGCCATCATAGCGGAATTAATTTGTGGGTGGTGGCAGACAATGTTCGTAAAGGGGCGGCAACCAACGCGGTACAGATTGCGGAAGTGTTGATCCGAGATTATCTGTAAATAGTCGCGGCGTTATCGATACCCTCGTCGATATTGAGTGAACAAAAAACCACCTTGCGGTGGTTTTTTTGGTTATCTTATCGAGCTTTATGCGCGGAAGGGTTGTTCTTGCAACCGCCATCAGCACATTTGCCATAAAGATATAAACTGTGATTAGTTAGCTGAACATTGTAACGCGCAGCGATCTCTTTTTGACGCTGTTCGATTACCTCGTCAGAAAACTCAATCACTTCGCCACAATCAAGACAGACGAGATGGTCATGATGGTGTTGGGTTGAGAGTTCGAAAACTGATTTTCCACCTTCAAAATGATGACGAGTCACGATACCAGCGTCATCAAATTGGTTTAACACGCGATAAACGGTCGCAAGGCCGATCTCTTCACCGAGATCAATCAGCTTTTTGTACAGCTCCTCAGCACTAATATGTTGGCACTCAGGCTGCTGCAATACTTCTAAAATCTTTAGCCGTGGAAGGGTTACTTTAAGACCTGCATCCTTTAGCGCTTGGTTATTGTCTGACATATACTTTCCCGTTGATGATCTGCAGTCGTAAACAGAGGTCAATGTTGTTCCACATTATAGGCCACTCGATTAAAACAATAAACCACGAACTTCAAAGGGTTACTGTAATTACTACAAAATCGAGTTTCATCACGGAGAAATCTGATCTGACCAGTTACAATTATGCAACATTAACTTGTGTGTAGCTTCGCTGAGTGAGGTGCTCATTGAGCATCACGATCAGTGAAGATGAGATAGAGTCTAAGGCACGGATAGCATGAATAAAACACTTGAGAAGTTGTATAAACCTAATATTGTGAAGTGGGCATTAAATAGTTGGCCACCTTTTTGGGGATCTGGGATAAAAATCGAGTCAATCAGCGAAGACTTTCGTGAAGCTAGATTGCGTTTAAAGCTTCGTTGGTGGAATAAAAATGCCAATCGTTCCCAATATGGTGGCAGCATCTTCTCTTTAACGGACCCCGTATATTCATTAATGCTGATGGGGATTTTAGGTCGCCAGTATTATGTTTGGGATAAAGAGGCGAGCATTAATTTCATTAAGCCGGGACACAGTGATTTGTATGCTGAGTTTTTGATTTCTCAAGCTCAACTGGATGCGATATTAGTGGCGACGGCAAATGGCGATAAATGCTTTCCTGAATTTATTATTCACGTCAAAGACAAACAGGGTGATGTGGTTTCTGAAGTGCATCGTAAGTTGTATGTTCGTAAAAAGCCTAAGTATCGTCAAGAGAGTGATTATCAAACCGATAACGCTGCATAATGGTGTTCAGCGAGACGATGGATGAGTATGACAAAGTTGTATCCAAGCTTCTGCAGTGCGAGAGACGTAACGTTCACTATGCCAAATAACACTTAATGTCCAATCAATACTGGGATTGAGCGGCTTAATTAAAACGCCTTCATTTTGGATTCTTAAGCAGAGTGGCTCGGGTAAAAAGGCGACTCCGATGCCACTTTTTACAAGCGCAACGAGAAAATCCCATTGACTACTTCGCGCCGCAATTTGTGGGGTAAATCCATGTGCTAGACATTGCTGATGGACATAGTCACTAAGAGTAAACTCTTCAGTGTAAAGATAAAAAGGCGCTTCTTTGAGTGATGGCCAATCAATCGTTGTCATGGCAGTCCAAGGCATGGTTTGCGGTAATACAGCATAAATTGGGTAACTGTCTAATACTAAAGTGCTGAGATGTTGCTCTGCGTGGCGCGATAGCATCGTAATGGCAACATCCAATTCTCCATCAAGTACCGCTTGTTCTATTTTTCTCCCGCCATACTCGACGATCGTCATTTCTACGGCTGGGTAGGTTTGTCGATATTGTCTGATCAAGCCAGCATAAAGATGCCCCACCATAGGAGGAATACCTAGACGCAGTTGCCCTCCTTGGAGCTGGTTAAGATCGATCAGTTCAGCTTCTAGCTGAGTAAAGTGAGTCAAAATCTCTTGTGCACGTAAATACACAATGTGTCCTGCATCGGTTAGCCAAAATCGATGGCCTTGACGATGGAGTAATGGCTGACCAATTTCTTGTTCAAGGCTACGGATCATTTTACTGATCGTCGGTTGGGTAACAAAAAGTTTCTCCGAGGCACGGGTAAAGCTCTGTTGATTGATGAGTTCAACAAAATAGCGTAGGGCTTTAATATCCATAAGAAAGCGGTTCTCTGTGTTCGATTGATTCCATATTGGCATAATTTTTATAATAAAAATTCATTTTATGAAATTTTAATGCTCTCTATACTGTGATTAATTTCACACAATGAGCGAATGATGCCATGAGGAAGATTGAAACTGTTTTGCTGACCATTGGGCAAATTGTTGCGTTAGGTTTGATATGGGTAATCGCCGATCGTTTGGTTAATTACTTACACTTGCCTATCCCTGCCAATCTTACTGGTATGCTGTTATTGCTGACGTTGGTATTCAGTAAGATTGTTAATGTTGAATGGCTGCGACGAGGTGCGGCTTGGCTTTTAGCAGAAATGTTACTGTTTTTTGTTCCGGCGGTCGTTGCCGTGGTCAATTATCAGCCGCTGGTGCGTGAACAGGGCGGACGAATTATCTTAGTATTAGTGCTGAGTACGGTTTTAGTGATAGCGGTGACTGCGTGGGTCGTGGATAAATTATACCGCTTGGAGCTTACATTAGCGCGCCGAAAAAGTAATAAGTTATCGGGAGCCTTATAATGTTGCACTCGGTCTCATTACTCGGCATGACGTGTTTGGTACTGACTTTAGTACTCTATTACGTCTGTAAAATGCTCTATCAGCGCAAACGAACAATTTTTTTGATGCCTTTATTGCTGGCCCCATTACTGTTGGTGCTGATTGTTATTGGTATGGATATTCCTTATCCATCGTATATGGAAGAGTCTCGCTGGCTATTATGGTTACTTGGGCCTGCCACCGTCGCCTTTGCGATTCCTGTGTACGATAATCGGCTTTTAATTCGTCGTCATTGGTTGTCATTATCGGTTGGTGTGGTGGTTTCAGTGATTGTGGCTGTGAGCAGTACCGTCTTGCTGGCACGCTGGTTTGAATTACCAGAGTTACTGCAGCGTAGCTTAGCCATGCGCTCGATAACGACCCCTTTTGCGGTGGAAGCAACACGTGCCATTGGCGGTGAAAGTGACTTAACGGCCCTGTTTGTGGTACTCACGGGTGTTATTGGAATGGCGGTTGGTGAAAGTATATTAACTTTCTTATCGATTCGTTCTCGATTTGGGCGTGGGGCGAGCTTAGGAGCTTCTGCCCATGGTGCAGGCACCGCGAAAGCGTATCAAATGGGAAATGCAGAAGGGGTGGTATCGAGTGTCGTCATGATGATAGCCGGTATGGTAACGGTACTGATTGCGCCCTTTTTAGGCCAGCTATTGTGGTAAATAGATCCAATAATTCATAAAGAGTTTGTGTTAAAAGAAACCGCCCAAGTGAGGGCGGTTGCTGGTTTAGTCTTCTAGCTCAGCTAAGCACATTTCTTCGTATACTTGCTGAACCCAAGCGGTCACACGTTGCTCGGTCAACTCTGGTTGACGGTCTTCATCAATGCATAGACCAACAAAATGATTATCATCGACTAATGCTTTAGACGCTTCAAATTCATAACCTTCCGTTGGCCAATGACCAATAATCGTTGCGCCTTTGGCTTGGATGATGTCTCGAACGGTGCCCATAGCATCACAGAAATACTCTGCGTAGTCTTCTTGATCACCACAGCCAAAAATAGCCACGAGTTTCGTCGAAAAATCAATGGCTTCTAATTCAGGGAAGAAATCATCCCAATCACACTGTGCTTCACCATAGTACCAAGTGGGGATGCCAAGCAGTAAAAGATCAAAGTTATCAATATCTTCTTTACTACTTTTCGCGATATCTTGTACGTGAACCAGTTGTTTGCCGAGTTGTTTTTGAATCATTTTTGCAATAGCTTCGGTGTTACCTGTATCGCTACCAAAAAAGATACCTACACTTGCCATAGAGTCTTTACCTTTAAATCAATCTGCTTGCGCGAACTATACCACTGTTATTTGTTAAAGTTAATCCACCTATTGACTTTCAAATTTCCCTTAACTTGTTATGGATTAAGCGCTTTAGGCGATAAACTTACGAATCGCACGGAGTACTTCTGCTGGTTTTTCAGCATGTAACCAGTGGCCAGTATTGGCGATAACATGTGCTTTGGCATGGCTAAATTGTTGCTGGATAGCGGGTTGATGCTCTGCCATTAAATAGTTTGAATCTGCCCCTTTAATAAATAAGGTAGGGGTTGAGTTACAGGCAATCGGTTCCCAACCAAGAATATTCCAGTAGTTGGCTTTAATTGCAGGTACATTAAATCGCCAAGTCATGACGCTATCTTGGTTGACCAAGGATTTCCCCAGAAATTGGCGAACGCCTTCCTGATCGATATGCTGGGCTAAAAGGGTCATCACTTCACTGCGAGAGGATGGTTTTTGTTCTAACACTGCATCGAGACCATCAATCACCTGTTGATGACGATGCACGCTATAGGCAACGGGGGCCATGTCTAGCACGATTAACCGTTGAACGATATCGGGGGCAAGATCGGCTAATTTCATAGCTACTTTACCGCCCATGGAGTGACCAATGATTGTCGCTTGAGTGATAGCCAACTCGGTGAGCAGTTGATCGACATCGCGCGCCATTAACGCGTAGTTATGTTCTGAAGCGTGAAACGATTGTCCATGGTTACGTAGGTCAATACTCAGCACTTGATGATCGTGTTTCAGATCTCTTGCGAGTAGCCCTAAATTGTCTAAATTACCAAATAAACCATGGATCAGAACGACGGTGTGACCCTCACCTTCTAGTTTGTAATTAAGCAGTGCTGACATTTTATCTTATTAGTAATGGGTTTAACGTAGAGTATCGGTAAAGATCTCGCTATAATCCCTCAGAGTTTAAACATAGAGATTGTGAAAAGCGAATGAAAACAATTGAGGTTGATGAAGATCTATACCGTTATATTGCCAGTCAAACCCTACATATTGGTGAGAGCGCTTCCGATATTTTACGTCGCTTATTGAAGGTTGATAGTCAGCGTTTTTCGGCGATGCCTGCTATCACTGCTCCTAAAGGGTTAGTGGTCAGTAAAGATGCGGCTCAAGAGACAAAAGTTGATAGCGTTAAGGCGATGCGCGAGTTACTGATTTCAGATGAATATTCTGCACTGAAAAAAGCCGTTGATCGTTTTATGTTAGTCCTATCCACACTCTATCGTATCGATCCGGCGAGCTTCTCAGATGCCATGATCGTTAAGGGACGCAAGCGAGTTTATTTTGCCGACAATGAAGCGACGTTGCTCGCGAACGGGCAAACGACGAAACCAAAAGCGATTCCAAATACGCCGTTATGGGTTATCACGAACAACAATACCAGCCGTAAACAGCAAATGGTTGAGCAAGTGATGCTGAAAATGAATTTCCCTGCGGATATTATTGAAAAAGTGACCTTGTCTATTTAACGTGGCACGATCAGCAGCGAAAAGTCTGACTAGAACCTCATACTGGGCATGTAAAAATGCGTATTATGAGGTTTTTTATTGATTATTATTTTTAAAAGGATGTCATTATGGCTATGCACCCTCGTGCAGGACAAAAAGCACAGCAACAAGATTTACATAATATTCCGGCTTTAGTTTCTCATTACTACCTTTTACAACCCGATGCGAATAACCCGCAGCATAAGGTTGAATTTGGTACTTCCGGCCATAGAGGGTCGGCTGATAAATTCACGTTCAATGAACACCATATTTTAGCTATCGCGCAAGCGATCGTTGATCTGCGTACAGAGCTGGGTACGACCGGACCTATTTTTGTCGGTAAAGATACCCATGCTTTATCTGAACCAGCCTTAAGCAGTGTGCTCGAAGTGCTCATTGCCAATCAGGTGGAAGTCATTATTCAACAGGATAACGGTTATACGCCAACGCCGGGTATCTCTCATGCTATCTTGACCTATAACTTGCAACATGCCGATAAAGCAGATGGTATCGTGATCACCCCATCACATAACCCACCTCAAGATGGCGGCATCAAATACAATCCGACTCATGGTGGGCCCGCGGAAGGTGAGCTTACCAAAGCGATTGAAAATCGAGCTAATCAGCTAATTGCCGATGGTTTGCGCGGGGTGAAACGCGTGGCTATTGTTGAAGCGAAGCAGTCACCTTTATTGAAGCAGGTTGATTTAGTGAAACCTTATGTTGACGACTTAGTGAATGTTGTCGATATGGCCGCGATTCAGAAAGCCAAACTGAAGATAGGTGTCGACCCATTAGGTGGCAGCGGAATTGATTATTGGCGACAAATTGCTCAAACGTACGATTTAGATTTAACGTTAGTCAGTGAAGCGATTGATCCTACGTTCCAATTTATGTCACTGGATAAAGACGGCGTGGTGCGTATGGATTGCTCATCTCCCTATGCGATGGCTGGTTTATTAGCACTGAAAGACCAATACGATTTAGCGTTTGGTAATGACCCTGATTATGATCGTCATGGGATTGTTACCCCACAAGGTTTAATGAACCCTAACCATTTTCTGGCGGTTTGTATTGACTATCTTTACCGTCACCGCTCTGCTTGGCAATCTGATGTTGCTGTGGGCAAAACTCTTGTTTCTAGTGCGATGATTGATAAAGTCGTTGCGGATTTAGGCCGCAAATTGTGTGAAGTGCCAGTCGGATTTAAATGGTTTGTTGATGGCTTGTATAACGGTCGTTTTGGTTTTGGTGGAGAAGAGAGTGCTGGTGCTTCTTTCTTACGTCAAGATGGCACCGCTTGGTCAACCGATAAAGATGGGATTATTTTATGTCTACTCGCGGCTGAAATAACCGCGGTGACGGGTAAAAACCCTCAGCAATATTACGATCAATTAGCAGCGAAACATGGTGAGTCGCACTACAGCCGAATTCAAGCTGTAGCCAATGGACCTCAAAAAACGATCTTGAGTCAGCTTTCCGCCGAGATGGTGACCGCTCAAACCTTAGCCGGAGATATGATCACCGCCCGTTTAACCCATGCTCCAGGTAATGGAGCTGCGATTGGTGGTTTAAAAGTGACAACTGATTACGGTTGGTTTGCGGCTCGTCCATCAGGGACAGAAGATATTTATAAAATCTACTGTGAGAGTTTTAAAGGTGCAGAGCATTTAAAACAGATCGAGCATGAAGCGCAAGAGATTGTTAATCAAGTCTTTAAAAATGCGGGATTATAATTAATCATATCTCGAATTTAGCTTAAGACAGGCCATGAATTAACGTTCATGGCCTGTTTTTTATTATGTGGTGGCAGGCCAGTCATTGGGCATAATAAACCAAAATATTCCTGACTGACTTTGGCAATGAACAAAACCTAAGTCTTCACCTTGGTAACGTGGGCTTTGTTTATCTCGGCCCGTTAACCATTGTGGTTTTTCTAATCGATACAAGGGCTCGTCAATCAATGACTGTTGATGTTGATAACACCAATGACCCTGAATTTGAGAAGGATTGAGCGGGTGGCCTAAACATTCGTTGGGTACGGGTTCTGGTTGAAAAGGGTTAGTATAAAGACGACCTTGCATGAGCAAATGGGGCTTCGCATTAGCCCATAACGGATAATGTTTACAAAACGCTTCGTTGCTTGAAAGGGGAAGTTGATGGTTGAGCATATGATTTAACTTGAGATCAAGTCTATCTTCTGCATTGGGCCCATACCAATTCCCTTGATGAAGAAGATAGAATTTAACGGCCACTTCCCAATGTTCGTATTGCTCTGTTTTGCGGTTTTTGGCAATAAAATCAATCGAACCTAACGTTGTGCCTTGTTGATTTAGCTGAATCTCTTCTGAAACGGCGTTATAGCGAGGCGTGGCAGTGAATAGTTGTTGACATAAAAATTGATAAATAAATCCCAGTCGCTGATTACCTTGATAAGTTGGCCACTGCTGATAAGACGGTTGAATGAAAGGAACTTTAGAGACTATTGGCTCTGACCCTTGAAAGAGTGGAGGAGTGGTTACCACCCATTGCATAAGCTGTTTTATATCCATTGTGAGCACCATCTACGGTTACCATTCCGTTTTCGACATTCTAGCCTGAAATTGTTATAAACACGTCATAACAATAGTGTAATGGAACGAAATATGAACAACTTACAGTTAGAAGCGTTGTTAAATGAGATCTTGTCTCCACAATTAGTGAAAGATTACTGTCCTAACGGCTTGCAAGTGGAAGGTAAAGCCGAGATAAAAAAAATCATTACTGGAGTGACGGCGTCGAAAGCGCTCATTGAACAAGCCATTGAGCATCAAGCTGATGCTTTACTTGTCCATCATGGTTATTTTTGGAAAGGCGAGCCAGAAGCGATTCGTGGCATGAAAGGGCAGCGATTACGACAGCTGATTAAACATGACATTAATTTGTTTGCCTATCATTTACCGCTGGATATTCATCCGCAATTGGGTAATAACGCTCAGCTCGCTCAGTTACTTGGGATTGAAGTGGAGGGCGGCCTAGAAGGGCATGCACAATCTGTCGCTATGTACGGTTGTCTCAATCGCCATTACTCTGGTGATGAGTTTGCCCAGCATCTGCAAACGGTACTTCACCGTCAGCCATTGCATATTGCTCCAGAGCAAACGGATAAACCGATTAAAAAGATCGCTTGGTGTACGGGGGGCGGGCAAGACTATATCGAACTGGCTGCTCAGCAAGGAATGGATGCGTTCATCTCGGGTGAGATTTCTGAACGAACTACTTATGCGGCACGAGAATTAAATATTCATTATTTTGCTGCAGGCCATCATGCTACCGAGCGTTATGGTGTTAAAGCATTAGGTGAGTGGTTGAGCAAAGCGCATGGCCTTTCTGTTGAGTTTATCGATATTGATAATCCGGTATAAATAAAAAAAGCGAGAGTCGATCTCGCTTTTTATTGTGTTACTGATTAACTAGGCAAGAACGATAGGCTAGCCTAGTTGGTGCCTCACTTATTGGCGTTCATGTAATGGCACAAACTCACGAAGTTTTTGACCTGTATAAAGCTGACGAGGACGGCCTATCTTGTTGTTGACGTCTGAATGCATTTCATTCCAGTGCGCAATCCAGCCAATGGTGCGTGACATGGCAAAGATAACGGTAAACATGGAGACTGGAATACCGATGGCTTTGAGAATAATCCCAGAATAGAAATCAACGTTCGGGTAGAGTTTCTTCTCAACAAAGTAGGGGTCAGAGAGCGCAATACGCTCAAGCTCCATCGCTACATCAAGTAGCGGATCACTAATATTGAGTTCTTTAAGAACATCATGACACGCTTCGCGCATCACCGTTGCACGTGGATCGTAGTTTTTGTACACCCGATGACCAAAGCCCATTAAGCGGAACGGATCATCTTTATCTTTTGCTCGGGCGACGTACTCAGGAATTTTATCGACAGAGCCAATTTCCTCTAGCATGCGTAAGCAAGCTTCGTTGGCTCCGCCATGGGCTGGACCCCACAGTGATGCGATACCTGCGGCAATACAGGCAAAGGGGTTGGCACCTGAAGAACCGGCTAAACGAACGGTTGATGTTGATGCGTTTTGCTCATGATCTGCATGCAAAGTGAAGATTTTATCCATAGCACGAGCGACGACAGGATTGACTTCATATTCTTCACACGGATTAGCAAACATCATGTGCAGGAAGTTTTCTGCGTAGGTTAAATCGTTACGTGGATAGATAAATGGCTGACCAATCGAGTATTTGTAACACATTGCAGCCAAGGTTGGCATTTTTGATAATAAACGATAAGCAGCAATTTCTCGGTGTGTATCGTTATTGATATCCAGTGAATCGTGATAGAAAGCCGCTAACGCACCTACCACCCCACACATCACCGCCATTGGGTGTGCATCGCGGCGGAAACCATGGAAGAAGCTAGCAATTTGCTCGTGAACCATGGTATGGCGAGTAACGATTTTCTTAAACTCTTCGTATTGTTCACGGTTAGGGGCTTCACCATAAAGAAGGATGTAACACACTTCTAAATAATCAGCATTATTGGCTAACTGTTCGATAGAAAAGCCGCGATGTAACAAAATGCCTTTGTCACCATCGATATAAGTGATTTGAGATTCACAAGATGCAGTGGCAAGAAAACCCGGGTCAAAAGTAAAGTAGCCATTTGAACCTAATTGACGAACGTCGATTACTTGAGGACCTATTGTCCCATCCATAATCGGCAGCTCAATGGGCGCTTTACCTTCAATGTGAAGGGTCGCTTTCTTATCTGCCATAGACAATCTCCTTTGTTTATTATTTAATCCGTCCAGGATGTTTGTGTGTCATTCTTGTACGTCCGATCGTTATTAAAGTCAATTTTTCTCCTCCGATGTGTGCACTTACTTTGATTTTTTATACATATAAAGTTAAAAATCTGTTCTGTGTAGCAAAATTTGTTACATCATTTGTTGTATAATGTTGCCAGCCGTATAAAGGCGTAGCAAATTTTGGTAAAAACCTTATAAATTCAAAGCTCAAAACAATTCAAGGTAAAAATACTCAACCTTGTTGTTAACATTTATTTTACAATTAAGGTGGGCTTATCTTGGCTTATATGTTGATTAAATGTTAAGTTTTGTCGGTTTGTTGCCAAATTTCATTGATAACTATAAATGCTTCAATTAGAGCTGAGTGAGCAAGCCCGTGAAAGAAAGAAAGTCAAGACCGGTTAATCTAGATCTGCAGACTATACGCTTTCCGATCACCGCCATCGTTTCTATCCTGCACCGTATCGCTGGGATCATAACGTTTGTGGCGGTCGGTATATTGTTATGGTTACTGTCCCTCTCTTTGTCATCACCAATGGGATTTATGGAGGCAAGTCATATCGTTAATGGCTTCTTCGTCAAGTTTGTTCTTTGGGGCATCTTAACGGCGTTGGCCTATCATATTGTCGGTGGTATACGTCATCTTCTTATGGATATGGGGTATTTTGAAGAGTTAGAAAGTGGCGCATTGAGTGCCAAGATATCATTGGTAATCACGTTAGTGTTATCAGTGCTAGCGGGGGTATTAGTATGGTAAAGCATGTTTCTTCATTTGGTCGTAATGGGGTACACGATTATCTCTTAATTCGTGCTACTGCAATTATTATGACTCTTTATACCCTTTACGTAGTATTGTTTTGTGCTTTCACTGATATTACCTATTTAACATGGACCCAATTTTTCTCTAGCACTTTCACTAAAGTGTTCACCATGTTGACCTTAGTTTGCATTCTGATTCATGGTTGGATAGGGCTCTGGCAAGTATTGACCGATTACGTAAAGTGCTCAAAGTTACGTAGTGTTTTGCAATTGGTCGTTATTGCCGTGTTATTTGGATACTTTTTCTCTGGCCTATTTGTACTGTGGGGTGTGTAAGTGACTATTCCTGTTCGTGAATTCGATGCCGTGGTTATCGGTGCTGGTGGTGCAGGCATGCGTGCTGCACTTCAAATTTCTGAACAAGGCCTAACCTGCGCCTTGTTGTCTAAAGTGTTCCCAACTCGTTCACACACGGTTTCTGCTCAGGGTGGCATTACCGTTGCTTTGGGTAACTCGCACAAAGACGATTGGCAGTGGCACATGTACGATACCGTCAAAGGTTCAGATTACATTGGTGATCAGAACGCGATTGAATACATGTGTAAAAATGGTCCTCAATCGGTGATTGAACTTGAGCGCATGGGGTTGCCATTTTCTCGTTTTGAAGACGGTTCGATTTATCAACGCCCATTTGGTGGCCAATCGAAAGAGTTTGGTGGTGAGCAAGCTGCTCGTACCGCTGCTGCTGCTGACCGTACGGGTCATGCGTTATTACATACCCTATATCAGCAGAACATTAAGTATAAAACGACGATTTTCTCCGAGTGGTATGCTCTGGACCTAGTGAAGAACCAAGATGGTGCGGTGTTAGGTTGTACAGCGTTGTGTATGGAAAGTGGTGAAATTTGCTACTTTAAATCGAAAGCGACGGTACTGGCTACTGGCGGCGCTGGGCGAATTTATGCGTCAACGACCAATGCGCACATCAATACTGGTGACGGTGTAGGCATGGCCTTACGCGCTGGTGTACCCATGCAAGATATGGAAATGTGGCAATTCCACCCAACAGGGATTGCTGGCGCTGGTGTGTTAGTAACAGAAGGGTGTCGTGGAGAAGGTGGCTATCTATTAAATAAAGATGGTGAACGTTTCATGGAACGCTATGCACCTAATGCGAAAGACTTGGCTGGCCGTGATGTGGTTGCTCGTTCAATGATGATTGAAATCCGTGAAGGCCGTGGTTGTGATGGCCCATGGGGTCCACACATTAAGCTGAAACTAGACCATTTAGGTCGAGATGTTCTTGAATCCCGTCTACCAGGTATTTGCGAATTGTCTCGGACTTTTGCCCATGTTGACCCGGTTAAAGAGCCGATTCCTGTCATTCCTACTTGTCATTATATGATGGGAGGAGTACCGACTCAGGTCTCTGGTCAAGCCATCAAACAAGATAGAAACGGCAAAGATATTGAAGTGCAAGGTCTGTTCGCTTGTGGCGAAATTGCCTCGGTTTCAGTACATGGTGCAAATCGTCTTGGTGGTAATTCATTATTAGATTTAGTGGTCTTTGGCCGCGCGACAGGATTACACCTTGGTGAAACGCTAGCCGCACAAAGTGAAGCTCGCC
Source organism: Vibrio sp. A11 (assembly GCF_013048705.1). Lineage (NCBI taxonomy): Bacteria > Pseudomonadati > Pseudomonadota > Gammaproteobacteria > Vibrionales > Vibrionaceae > Vibrio > Vibrio sp. A11. The sequence continues at coordinate 66,298 of NZ_VHSI01000004.1, forward strand.
CAGCAACCGAGTCAGATATTGAAGCGTCATTAGCGCGAACCATGCGTTGGGAAAACAGTACCGGTGGCGAAGACCCAGTACAAATTCGTAAAGATCTGCAACGTTGTATGCAAAACAACTTCTCGGTATTCCGTGAAGGTGATGCGATGGCAACCGGACTTGAAGAGTTAAAAGTGATCCGTGAACGTCTGAAAAACGGACACTTGGCCGATAAATCAAAAGAATTTAATACTCAGCGTATCGAATGCTTAGAGTTAGATAACTTAATGGAAACGGCGTTTTCTACCGCAGTTGCAGCCAATTATCGTACGGAAAGCCGAGGTGCGCATGCTCGTTTTGATTATCCAGAACGTGATGATGCGAATTGGTTGTGCCACTCGATTTACGATCCAGAAACCGAACAAATGAATAAGCGTGATGTCAATATGACGCCGATTCATCGTGATGCTTTTCCACCTAAAGCACGTACATACTAAGGGAGGACTCAATTATGAAACTTAACTTCTCTTTGTATCGTTACAATCCTGATGTTGATAGTAAGCCATACATGAAAGAGTATGTGCTCGATGTCGCAGAAGGTTCAGACATGATGGTGCTCGATGCACTGATCTTACTGAAAGAACAGGACCCATCGATTGCTTTTCGTCGTTCTTGCCGTGAAGGTGTGTGTGGTTCTGATGGCTTGAACATGAATGGTAAAAACGGTTTAGCCTGTATTACCCCGCTTTCCGCTTTGAAAGGCAGTAAAATAGTTATTCGCCCATTGCCGGGCTTGCCGGTTGTGCGTGATTTAATCGTCGACATGACACAGTTCTACGATAACTACGCCAAAGTGAAACCATTTTTGATTTCTGATGGTGAAATTCCTCCTTCTCGTGAGCATCTCCAGTTACCGGAAGATCGCGCACATTTGGATGGATTGTATGAATGTATTATGTGTGCATGTTGTACAACGTCTTGCCCCTCTTTTTGGTGGAATCCGGATAAATTTATCGGTCCGGCGGGATTGTTGGCGGCTTATCGTTGGCTAATTGATAGCCGCGATACGGCAACAGATGAGCGCTTGTCAAATCTTGATGATGCATTTAGCGTTTTTCGTTGCCATGGCATCATGAATTGTGTAAGTGTTTGTCCTAAGGGATTAAACCCGACAAAAGCAATTGGCCATATCAAGTCGATGTTGGTCAACCGCTCGGTTTAGATGAAAAATTGCAGGCCTTCGGGCCTGCCTTTATAGCTCGGCATAGACCGCAGCAAACGTGAAAACTACTGGTTAAGGGAAAATAATGCACAACGGCGTGATGAAGGCATGGCTCGAGTCTTCACACTTGGCTGGCGCCAATGCAACTTATGTAGAAGATCTCTACGAACTGTATCTAAGTGATCCCGATCTGGTGAGTGAGGAGTGGAAACGTGTTTTTGATGGTCTGCCTATGCAGCCTGATCATGTGGTTGAACAACCACACTCGCGTGTCCGTGACTACTTCCGTCGGCTTGCCCAAGAGACAAAGCATTACAATGTCCAAGTTAGTGATCCTGAAGTCGATGCAAAACAAGTAAAAGTTCTACAGCTTATTAACGCTTACCGTTTCCGCGGTCATGAAGCTGCCCAATTAGATCCTCTTGGTTTATGGAAACGCCCACCAGTGGCGGAACTCGATCCCTCATTCCATAACTTAACTGAAGATGACATGGAAGAAACGTTCAACGTCGGCTCTTTTGCCGTTGGCGCGGATACCATGAAGTTGAAAGATATCTACCAATCGTTAAATAAAATCTACTGTGGCTCAGTGGGTGCGGAATACATGCACATCATTGATACTGAGCAAAAACGATGGATTCAACAACGTCTAGAGCCTGTATTAGGTCAGCCGACTTTCACTTTAGAAGAAAAGCGTACGTTCTTAGATGAATTAACGGCTGCAGAAGGTTTGGAGCGTTATCTTGGCGCTAAATTCCCCGGCGCAAAACGTTTCTCACTGGAAGGTGGCGATGCGTTAATTCCGATGATGAAAGAGTTAATTCGTCATGCGGGTACTCATGGTATGCGTGAAGTGGTAATCGGTATGGCTCACCGCGGACGCCTGAATATGTTGGTTAACGTATTAGGTAAAAAGCCGCAGGATCTGTTTGACGAGTTTGCTGGTAAGCATGATGAAACGTGGGGCACCGGTGATGTTAAGTATCACCAAGGTTTCTCTGCAGACTTCGCAACCCCTGGCGGTGATGTTCATCTAGCGTTGGCATTTAACCCTTCGCATCTAGAAATTGTTAATCCGGTGGTGATTGGTTCGGTTCGTGCTCGTCAAGATCGTCTAGGCGATTCTGAGGGGAGTCGAGTGTTACCAATTACTATCCATGGTGATTCAGCGATTGCTGGACAAGGTGTCGTTGCTGAGACGTTTAACATGTCTCTCGCTCGCGGCTACTGTGTCGGTGGAACGGTTCGAATTGTTATCAATAACCAAGTCGGTTTTACCACCTCCAATCCTCGCGATACGCGCTCAACCATGTACTGCACTGATATTGCGAAGATGGTTCAGGCTCCGATTCTTCATGTTAACTCGGATGACCCAGAGGCGGTTGCCTTTGTTACACGTATGGCGCTCGATTACCGTAATGAGTTTAAGCGTGATGTAGTGATTGAATTGGTTTGTTATCGTCGTCATGGCCATAACGAAGCGGATGAGCCTAATGCGACTCAGCCGTTGATGTATCAGAAAATTAAGAAGCATCCGACGCCACGTAAAATTTATGCGGACATTCTAACTGAGCGCAACGAGTGTGATTTAGAAACCGCGACTCAATTAGTGAATGAGTACCGTGATGCGCTGGATCATGGTGAAGTGGTGGTTAAAGAGTGGCGACCAATGACCATGCATTCTGTGGACTGGTCTCCCTATATTAATCGTGAATGGAATGAAAATTGGGACAATCAATTCCCTCTTGTTCGCCTAAAAGAGTTGGGAGAAAAAATTTGCCAGTATCCAGACAGTCATAAGCTGCAAAGTCGAGTTGAGAAAATATACCATGATCGAATGAGCATGGTTTCTGGTGAAAAAATGCTCGATTGGGGAATGGCTGAAACTCTTGCCTATGCAACATTGGTTGACGATGGTAAACGTATTCGCATTTCTGGTCAGGATTCTGGTCGTGGAACATTCTTCCATCGTCACTCGGTTTTACATAATCAAGCCGATGCCAGCACTTATGTTCCTTTGGCGAACATTCATACCAAACAAGGTCCATTTGAAGTCATCGATTCTGTGTTATCAGAAGAAGCAGTATTGGCTTTTGAGTATGGCTATGCAACAGCGGAGCCTGGCGGTTTAACCATTTGGGAAGCGCAGTTTGGTGACTTTGCTAATGGTGCACAAGTTGTCGTTGACCAGTTTATCTCTTCAGGCGAACAAAAGTGGGGCCGATTGTGTGGCTTGACCATGTTGTTACCTCACGGCTATGAAGGTCAAGGACCGGAGCACTCTTCTGCGCGTTTAGAGCGATACTTACAGCTTTGCGCGGAGCAAAACATGCAGGTGGTGATTCCTTCAACGCCAGCTCAGGTTTATCACATGCTACGTCGTCAAGTGGTGCGTAAAATGCGCCGTCCATTGATTGTCATGTCACCGAAATCTTTGCTACGTCATCCACTTTGTACCTCAAGTATGGAAGAGTTGGCTAACGGTTCGTTTTTACCAGCGATTGGTGAGATTGATCCGTTGGATGCAGCAAAAGTTAAGCGAGTTGTTTTCTGCTCTGGCAAGGTCTATTACGATTTGCTCGAGCAACGCAGAAATAATCAGCAAGATGATGTGGCTATTGTTCGTATCGAGCAACTGTATCCGTTCCCGATTGAAGAAGTACAAGCGGCAATCGCACCTTATACCAATGTCGTTGATTATGTCTGGTGTCAAGAAGAGCCACAAAACCAAGGCGCTTGGTACAGTAGCCAACACAATTTCCGCGCCGCTATTCCTGTAGGGGCGGATTTAAAATATGCGGGTCGACCAGCATCAGCATCACCGGCGGTGGGCTATATGTCGGTACACTTGAAACAGCAGAAAGCGTTAATTGAAGACGCTTTGACCCTAGCCTAAGAACAAGAAGTAAAAGGAAAAGACCGATATGACAGTTGAAATTCTGGTTCCAGATCTACCTGAATCAGTAGCAGACGCCACCGTAGCGACATGGCATAAACAGCCAGGTGATGCTGTCGCTCGTGATGAAGTGCTGGTTGAAATTGAAACCGACAAAGTAGTGTTGGAAGTACCCGCTCCTGAAGCGGGGATACTTGAGTCGATTTTAGAGTTAGAAGGTGCCACCGTGCTGTCTAAGCAGCTACTGGCGCGAATTAAACCAGGTGCCGTTGCTGGTGAACCAACAGCAGACTCGACCGCATCGACAGAGCCGTCTCCGGATAAACGCCATAAAGCCGTACTCAGTGAAGAGTCTAATGATGCGTTAAGCCCAGCGGTACGCCGTTTGCTGGCGGAGCATAATGTAGAGCCCGATCAAGTCAAAGGTTCAGGTGTGGGTGGTCGCATTACACGTGAAGATGTCGACGCCTACTTAGCGAAAAACCAAGCGGCAGCTCCAACAGCACAACCAGTAAGTGCGCCACTACCAGTGGCCGCTCGCAGTGAAAAGCGTGTACCAATGACTCGTTTACGCAAACGCGTTGCTGAGCGTCTGTTAGAAGCGAAAAACAGTACCGCGATGCTGACGACGTTCAATGAAGTCAACATGAAGCCGATTATGGAACTGCGTAAACAGTATCAAGATCTGTTTGAGAAAAAACACGGCATTCGTCTTGGTTTTATGTCTTTCTACGTTAAAGCGGTAACTGAAGCCTTAAAACGCTATCCTGAAGTCAATGCATCAATTGATGGTCAAGACATTGTTTATCATAATTATTTTGACATCAGTATGGCAGTATCAACCCCTCGTGGTTTAGTGACGCCAGTTCTAAAAGATTGCGATATGCTCAGTCTGGCGGAAATTGAAAAGGGTATTAAAGAACTAGCGCTGAAAGGCCGTGATGGTAAGTTGACCGTGGAAGAGTTAACGGGCGGTAATTTTACCATCACTAACGGTGGTGTGTTTGGTTCATTAATGTCAACGCCGATCATTAACCCACCACAAGCGGCAATTTTGGGGATGCATAAAATCCAAGATCGCCCAATGGCGGTTGATGGTAAGGTTGAAATCTTACCAATGATGTATCTCGCACTGTCTTACGATCACCGTTTAATTGATGGTCGTGAGTCGGTTGGCTTCTTAGTGACAATCAAAGAGCTACTTGAAGATCCTGCACGTCTGCTTCTAGACGTGTAATGTTAGTCGGTGAGGGCTTCGTCCTCATCATTAACTCGTAAAAAGCCGGGCTAGCTCAACGCCCGGCCTTGTTTAAAGCCATTTGGCTACTCACTCAGAGTACCCCTACAGACGTAAAGTCCAACCATGTATTGGGCTCTATGGAATAAAAATACATAAATGGAATAACACAATGAATTTGCATGAATACCAAGCAAAACAGCTATTTGCCGAATTCGGTTTGCCAGTCCCTGAAGGTTATGCCTGTGATACCCCACAAGAAGCCTTTGAAGCAGCAGGACGGATTAGTACAGTAAAGAAAGTCGTCAAGTGTCAGGTTCACGCCGGTGGGCGTGGTAAAGCGGGTGGAGTCGAACTGCATGAAAGTAAAGATGCAGTGAAAGCCTTTGCTCAAAAGTGGCTTGGTAAAAACCTAGTAACTTATCAAACGGACGCTAATGGCCAGCCCGTGTCTAAAATCCTAGTTGAAGAAGCATCAAGTATCGCCAATGAGCTTTACTTAGGCGCGGTTGTTGACCGCGCGACACGTAAAATCGTGTTTATGGCTTCAACAGAAGGCGGAGTAGAAATCGAGAAAGTTGCAGAAGAAACACCAGAGCTTATCCATAAAGCGGCTATCGATCCATTAGTCGGTGCGCAAGCTTATCAAGGTCGTGAATTGGCATTTAAGCTTGGTCTGCAAGGTGACCAAATTAAGCAGTTTGTAAAAATATTCATGGGCTTAAGCGAGATGTTTACGCAGTATGATCTTGCTTTGCTAGAAATCAACCCATTGGTGATTACCGGTGAAGGTAACTTATTGTGTCTCGATGGCAAGATCAATATCGACTCCAATGCTTTATACCGTCAGCCTAAATTGCGTGAAATGCACGATGCGACTCAAGAAGATGCTCGTGAGGCTCATGCCGCTCAGTGGGAGTTGAACTACGTCGCTCTCGATGGCAACGTCGGTTGTATGGTTAACGGTGCTGGCCTAGCGATGGGAACCATGGATATTGTTAATCTGCATGGTGGTAAACCTGCTAACTTCTTAGATGTTGGTGGTGGCGCAACCAAAGAGCGTGTGGCTGAAGCGTTTAAGATCATTTTGTCTGATGACAATGTTAAAGCCGTATTGGTGAATATTTTTGGTGGTATTGTACGCTGCGACATGATTGCCGAAGGAATTATTGGCGCGGTGAAAGAAGTCGGTGTTGAAGTGCCAGTGGTTGTTCGTCTTGAAGGGACTAACGCTGAACTTGGTCGTGATGTGTTGGCAAAATCGGGTTTAGATATCATTGCAGCAGAGTCGTTGACTGACGCTGCGCGTAAAGTTGTTGCTGCTGCGGAGGGCAAATAATGTCGGTATTAATTAACAAAGACACCAAAGTCATTTGCCAAGGATTTACGGGTGGTCAAGGTACTTTCCATTCTGAACAAGCACTAGCTTATGGCACACAAATGGTGGGTGGTGTTTCTCCAGGTAAAGGCGGTCAAACTCATCTTGGTCTACCGGTATTTAATACCGTACGTGAAGCGGTTGAAGCGACCGGTGCAACTGCCACTGTGATCTATGTTCCTGCTCCGTTTTGTAAAGACGCGATTTTAGAAGCCATTGATGCTGGTATCGAGCTGATCGTGACCATTACTGAAGGCATTCCGACCATAGACATGATCGATGTTAAAGTTAAGTTGGAGCAAACTGGGGTACGGATGATTGGTCCAAACTGCCCAGGTGTGATCACTCCCGATGAGTGTAAGATTGGTATCATGCCAGGACACATTCATAAGAAAGGCAAAGTGGGCATTGTATCTCGCTCAGGTACCTTAACTTATGAAGCGGTTAAGCAGACAACAGATGAAGGTTTTGGTCAATCAACTTGTGTTGGTATCGGTGGTGACCCTATTCCTGGTTCTAACTTTATTGATATTCTGAAACTGTTCCAAGACGACCCTGAGACGGAAGCGATTGTTATGATCGGTGAGATCGGTGGTACAGCAGAAGAAGAAGCGGCTGCGTTTATTAAACAGCATGTGACTAAGCCTGTTGTTTCTTATATCGCCGGTGTGACCGCACCTCCGGGTAAGCGGATGGGCCATGCTGGTGCGATTATTTCTGGTGGTAAAGGCACCGCAGAAGAGAAATTCGCTGCGCTAGAATCGGCAGGCGTTAAAACAGTAAAAAGTTTGGCGGATATTGGTCAAGCGTTACGTGAAGTCACCGGTTGGTAAAGACGTAAACTTCCGTTGCTTATATAGAGCCTCCCTGCTGCGGAGGCTTTTTTATTATTTTTAGAATATTCCCAAACCACTAGGAATAGTGAGTCGACGGCAAGTAAGTGAGCCCTTATAGCTAAAGGTAACGGTGTCGAATATAGCCAACACCGCTGACGTTTCAATCGTAAGGATATAACATAGAAGCGAATTCTATTTTCTGCACTGAGCAGAAAAGTAATACAATGTTACTTCTTGTCTCATTTGGAAACTCTATGCCTTTTTATGAGCTAGAACGAGCTATCAAATAGAATAATTTCACTGCCTTCTTTTGCATTATCAGTAATGTATTGTTTAAAACTCATCAAATCTTATGTGGATGAAATCATGAAAAAACCAAGCTTTGCTACATTGGCAGTCCATGGTGGCGATCAGCATGATGCTGGTCACAATGCAGCCTTCCCCCCTATTTACACCGCGAGTAGTTTTATTCAAACCGATCTCGAACAGTCTGCTGATTATGGCTACTCACGAGTGGCAAATCCAACGCGTTACGCTTACGAAAGTGCACTTGCTGCCTTAGAGCAAGGAACTTATGCGACAGCAACGGCTTCTGGTATGGCAGCGACCGCATTAGCGCTTGAACTGTTAACTCAAAATGCGCACATCATTGCCATGCGTGGTGTTTATGGTGGTACACATCGTTTATTTGAAAAACTACGTAGGCATAACAATGGTTTAACGGTCGATTATGTCGATTTGAACGACTTAGCTGCCATTGAATCGGTGATGCAAGACAATACCGCGATGATTTGGATAGAAACGCCAACCAATCCATTATTAGAGCTGGTGGATATCCAGCAAGTGTGTGCTTTTGCCCGTCGTCATGGTGTATTGACCTGCGTTGATAATACCTTTGCTACCGCTTGGAATCAGACGCCATTAACTCTCGGTGCCGATCTGGTGATGCTATCGACCAGTAAATACATTGGTGGTCATTCGGATATGATTGGTGGTGCGTTGATTACTGCAGATCCTGAGCTAGCGAAACGGATAGATTTTGCCAAAACAACGGTAGGCGCCATCGCGTCACCTTTCGATGCTTATCTTGCTTTACGCGGCTTAAAAACTCTCGATTTACGTATGCAGCGTCAGTGTGATAATGCATTGAAAGTAGCACAAGCGCTCAGTGGTCATTCTGCGATAGAAGCAGTCTATTACCCAGGTTTAGCAACGCATCCTCACTATGCATTATGCCAATCACAAATGCGTTCAGGAGGAGCCGTCGTTACCATTCAACTCAAAGGTAATCGCACAGATAGCCAACGCTTTTTAAGTCGATTACGTTATTTCATTTTGGCTGAATCACTGGGTGGTGTAGAAAGTATGATCAACCATTCGGCATCAATGTCCCATGGTTCGATGAGTGAAACAGAGCGTCAAGCGATGGGGATTTTTGATACTACATTTCGTTTATCGGTAGGAATTGAAGACAGTGATGACTTAATTGCTGATTTGCTTAATGCGCTTTCCGCGGAGCCCGTATGACGGATTACGGTGTATGGACATTATTGACACCGCTGGTAACGATTGCTCTAGCAGTGCTGACTCGGCAAGTGATTTTGTCTTTATTGATCGGTGCTGTGGTTGGTTATACGGTGATTGCTGGTTTTAACCCCTTAGTCGGTATTGCCGATGCATTAGACAGTTATATCAATGTATTTGCTAGCGCAGGGAATACTCGCACCATTTTATTCTGCTTTATGGTCGGGGGGATTATTCGGCTGATTCAAATTACAGGGGGAACGCAAGCGATTATTCACGGATTAACAGAGCGAGCCCAACTGGTCAAAAGCCCTATCGCGGTACAGTTGTTAGCCATGTTAACCAGCATGGTTATTTTTATTGAAAGCTCAATTTCTTTAATGTCAGCAGGAACGGTGAGTCGTGACTTAGCCGATCATTATCGAGTATCACGCGAGAAAATGGCCTATGTGATTCAATCTTCGTGTGTGGCCACCTGTTCAAGTGTAATGATCAATGGCTGGGGGGCGGCAATGATGGCGATCATCGGCGTACAAATCAGTCGAGGCTATTTAGAGGGGGAGCCTTTTTCTATCTTGCTTGCTTCGATGCCTTATAACTTGATGGCGTGGTTATCGTTACTCGGTGTGCTGTTTTATATTTTTTCGGGAGTGAGTTGGGGGCCGATGGCCAAGGCTGACAAGCGGGCATTGCAAGGACAAGTATTGAGACAAGGTGCTTTACCGATTGCTGGTAACCAACAAGTTGAACCTGTCACTGTTAACGGTAAAGCAAGCTATTTTATCGTACCACTACTGACCATTATTTTTATGGTTCCATTGGGATTATGGGTTACCGGAAATGGCAATATTACCGCAGGCTCAGGATCGACAGCTGTCTTTTGGGCGGTGATGGCGGGTACTTTGATTTCACTGGTTTATTTTGTCGGTGGTCGAGTTTTATCGTTGGATGCTTTTTTTCGCCACTTACTCGCTGGATATTCGGATATGATCCCATTGGGAGCCATCATGTCATTGGCTTTTTTGGTCGGGGATTTATCTGCCGATTTGCAAACCGGGCAATACATTACCCAATTGATTGATGGAGTATTACCTGCAGAGCTTTCGGCAGCGTTTGTATTTCTGATTGCGGCGGTGATGTCTCTGGCAACTGGAACGTCATGGGGAACATTTGCGATCATGATTCCGATTGGCATTCAAATTGGTGTTGCAGCCGATCTCGACCCACATTTATTGATTGGCGCTTCGATATCAGGTGCGATATTTGGCGATATGACCTCTCCGATCAGTGATACTGGTATTGTATCTTCTATGGCGACGGGCAATGACCATATTGACCATATCCGTACCCAGTTTCCTTATATCCTTGTGATTGGTTTGATAAGCTGTGTTCTTTTTGCCTTTTTAGGTAGCTGGTAGGGGTAATATAACGGCCTGTTTTATCAGGCCTTTATATTTTGGTTAAGCATACGGGTTAAGATGAACGGCGGCCAAGTGTTTGACTGAGCATAAACATCATGGTTGCGCTAACCACCACAGAAGGGCCTGCTGGGGTATCAAATTGCCATGAGAGCGAGATTCCAATCAATACAGAAATAATGCCGATTAGCGAGGCCAATAGGGCCATCTGCTCTGGCGTTTTGGCGATGCGTCTGGCAGTAGCGGCTGGGATAATCATTAATGAAGTCATGATTAACGCGCCAACAAACTTCATCCCGACGGCAATGACCAATCCAATCAGTAGCATCAATACCAGTCGCATTAATTCAATGTTCACCCCTTCAACACTGGCCAATTCTTCATTAACGCTACTGGAAAGTAGCGGTCGCCAAAAGAGATAAACCGCAAGGCTCACCGCAGCGACGCCACTCCAAATAAACCATAAATCCGCAGGACTGACGGCCAGTAAATCGCCAAATAGATAACTCATCAAATCAATACGTACATTATCGAGAAAGCTCACGGCAATGAGCCCTAGTGAGAGAGAGCTATGAGCAAGAATTCCCAGTAAGGTATCGGTGGCAATTAATTGCTGGCGTTGCATGGTCACTAATATAACAGCCAGACTTAGACTGCACACCAGCAGTGCCAAATAGAGGTTGATATCGAGTAAAAAACCGAGTGCCAAACCAAGCAATGACGCATGAGCGAGAGTGTCGCCAAAATAAGCCATACGCCGCCAGACGACAAAAGAGCCGAGAGGGCCAGCAATAATCGCGATGCCAATTCCAGCAGCGATAGAAGGAAGTAAAAACTCAATCATGGTGATGATGACCGTGTGAATGATGTGAACAGGCTTGAGCGTCACCCTTAACCGGTTGTCCAGCTAAATCATGATGATGCTGATGTTTGTGTTGATAAAAAGCGAGGGTTTCTCTGCTACGATGACCAAATAATGCGAGATAGCTTGGATGTTGAGAAATATCCGCTGGTGAACCCGAACAACAAATATGGTGATGTAAACAGATCACTTCATCGGTTTTGGCCATCACTAAATGTAAATCGTGCGAGATCATGAAAACGGCGCAGTTAAATCGCAAGCGAATGGTGTCGATAAGATCATACAAATCGATTTGTCCTTGAACATCGACTCCTTGCGCTGGCTCATCAAGCACTAATAAATCAGGACGTTGTAGCAAAGCTCGTGCTAATAGCGCACGCTGATTCTCACCACCAGATAATTTATGCATATCGTGGTTAATAAGATGCTCAGCGCCAACTAAACGTAGCGCCTCTAATTGTTCTTGTTGACTGTATTTTCCAGCCAAACGAAGAAAGCGACTGACACTGAGGGGGAGCGTATCGTTTAACTTCAATTTCTGTGGCACATAGCCAATTTTGAGAGTCTTATCTCGTGAAAGAGTGCCAGAATTTTGTTGATGTAAACCAAGTAACACACGGACTAACGTCGATTTTCCCGCGCCATTCGGACCTATTAAGGTGGTTATTTTACCTCTGGATAGAGACAGGCTAACCTTATCTAGAACTCGGCGCTGATTGAAATCAACACAGATGTCATGCATTTCAATGAGTGTTGACATGAAAGAAACTCGTTTGCAATTGGGTGATGTTATAATGTAACATTTCGCAGTCATCAACGCTACCAGCAGGAAATTACCATGCTATCTCGATTCACACTGTGTACTTTGCTCATTGCTTTTCCCTTCTCGGGTTGGGCGAGCAGCATTTTGACCAGTATTAAACCGATTCAAATGATTACTTATGAGCTTACTGAAAACGTCAGTCAACCGGAGGTATTGCTGTCTGCGAATGCGTCGCCGCACGATTATGCCCTGCGTCCTTCAGATGTAAAGCGGATTCGTGAAGCTTCATTAGTGATTTGGTTTGGTCCAGATCTTGAACCTTTCTTAGAGCGTTCTTTAAGCCAGCATCCTAATGTACTAACTCTCAGTCAGATCCCTAATTTAGAGCTCCGAGCTTATGGAGAAGAGGAGCATCATCACCATGATCATGATGGACACAGTCATGGTACTCATGACCCTCATTTTTGGCTTGGAGTAGCGCAAGTAAAACAAGTGGCTCAAGCGATCACGCAGCGTTTAAGCGAAATGGATCCAGAGCATCGTCCACAGTATGAGGCGAATTTAGTTCGCTTTCTTGACCAACTCGATACGACGGATCAATCGATCGCTAAGCAGTTAGCGGCGGTTAAATCTAAATCATATTATGTTTTCCATGATGCCTATGCCTATTTTGAGCAGCATTATGGCTTAAATAATATTGGTCATTTTACCGTAAGCCCAGAGCGTAAACCGGGCGCTAAAACGTTGATCAGCATTCGCCGTTCATTAACTGATAATCAAGCCAAATGTGTTTTCTCTGAGCCACAATTTCAACCTGCCGTGATCGAAACCGTTGTCCGTGGTAGTAACGTTCATATTGGTGTGCTTGATCCTTTAGGCTCTAACATTCCCGTTCAATCAGGGAGTTATTTTGAGTTTCTACACCAGTTATCGAATAGTTTTTATAACTGCTTATCTCAATAACGATTGCTTATGATAAGAAGCTGTCGAGGTGTTACCCCGCAGCTTCTGTGACTAAACCGTCTCTTTTTTGACTTAACGCGTCAGTAGTATTAGCGATCTGTGACTATGCTAATTACCCTCTATATCGCCGATAAGCATGATTGATGCTGATATCCGCTGATCTTTTGTTTATAGATGCTTACTGATCTCGCACTTTTGGAAGTTGGCTGATAATTACGCTTCATATCAGTAGCCAAAATCTGTCTATTGACATGTGTTCGGTATAAAATGCCCATTACTTTTCTTGATGCTGATGATTTTCGGAGCGACATATTGCCGAAATCAACGCACCAAATTACCGATCCCACAATAACAAGGTCGTGGTTCAGTTGTCATTAATTGAACAGTGGTTAGGCTGTTTTGGTTAATTAATTTTCTCTGAGAAATAACCTTGCAGTGTCGTGTCGGTTTGCCTGTCTACGATTCAGTAAAGGACGCATTTTGCAGCACATTATTCTGCTTATATTTTCTATTTTTAGTTGGAGTCTTTTACCCGCTCACGCGCGAGATAGCGCGCCTGCGGTTTTTTATCCGTTACCAACGCTTGTTCAAGGTAAAACCTTTATTGCACAGAATTTATTTCTTGGTGACGAAGGAGGGCTATGGATTCACGATGTACACGGAAACGTCATGTTTTTTGATGGGCAAACGATGTTGCCTAAGCAAGGATCGCTGTTTCGTGATAAGCAACAGCAACTGGCTTACGCACAAGGGCGTTTTTGGACTTTTATCGATAATGAACTGTACCAAACACGACCCGGTTCTGAGTCAGAATTGGTGCTGAGTTTAACCCCGGGGGTATCCATAGAAAAAATTGGTGCTTCAAATGGTTATATTTGGCTCAGCGATGGGGCGTATTTTTATACGTATCATTTACAAACCAAGCAACTCAAAATTTACTCATTAGCGAAACTGTATCAGCTTAATCAAGCCAGCCAAGTGGAGATTAATGACGCCGAATTGGTGCATTATAAGTGGGTGTTAGCCACCAATGTCGGTACGTATATCTCTGAGGCTCAAGCCTTTTCACATATTCGTCCCTCTGGAAAAAATCCAGTCCAGACGCTCTATTTTTCTCCCCAAAAAAATCATCTATTAGTAGGTACTCATAAAGGGGCTTTATTGATTGATATTTTTCACTCCGAATACCCATTAAAAAAAATAGGTGATGGTCAAGTCTTTGCGATCATTGAAGCCGAAGGAGAGTATTGGATTGGTAGTGATAAGGGATTATTTGTCTATTCCTTAGCGACGGAGAAAACGACCCAACTGATCAGTAATGGGCAGGGGCCTTATGGCTTACCTGAAGGGCGAATCTACGCTCTCGCTAATGATCAGCATGGGGGGGTTTGGATTGCGACTCATCAAGGTGTTCGCTATTTTTCTCTTTTCAGTCAGAAATTTACGCGCTATTTAGCCGATGACATTACTCATGAACGTCTCAATAGCAAACTGAAACGCTTGCGTCCTATACCAAGTAGTAACCAATATTTAATGGTCACTCAGGATGGCTTATATCTATTTGATGGGCAGCAACAGGGCAAAAAATCACTGGTGTACTCAGGGCAGGTTAATGATGTCTTATTGCTAGAAGATCAGCTATGGATCGCCAGCGAACAAGGCTTAATATTACGTTCATTCAAGCAAAATCGTGATCAGCCAGAGCCGTTGCCCTTTATCTTACGTCATTCACCGATTCAGCATTTGACCGTCGATAATGAGGGGCGGTTATGGGGGGTCTCAAACAATCAGCTTTGGTCTTATCATCCTGATTCGCAGCATTACACGGATTTTGGTCACAATTGGTTGCTGGATAATAAGCAAGACATAGCGGTTACGGCTTTATACAGCAGCCGTGAACATGGCTTATTGATTGGGACTCGGCATGGTATTTATACCTTAAGAAATGGCCAAATTACTTATGACAAACGAACGGCCAACTATGGTACCAACCTTGGTATCAGCGAAACTGCAACGGGAGAGGTATGGTTTGTCAGTGAGCGGGGGGTATTTCGACGTTTAAACGATCAACTATCGTTATTCGCTGTGCCTTTGATTGACGATAATATTCGTCTTAAATGCCTTGTGAACAGTGGACAAGGGATGTGGTTAGCCTCCTCTAAAGGTCTCACTCTCTATCATGCGGATGGTTCGATTGATAAACATTTTGGTTCTCCTCATGGCTTAATCAATAATGAGCTAGAAAGCGGCGTTTGTTCCGCTTCTTATACTCAAGAGCAGATACTCTTTTCATCGATGTTTGGGCTCTTGGCTATTCAAACGACGCCACTCGCAAATGCCGAGCCTCCTCATTCCTCACTCATTTTTAGTCAGGTCAGTATCAACTATCAACCGATACAGATTGGTGGCGCTACTTTGGTGCCGTTACACGTGGCCTATGGACAAGCCATCAGTTTTCAATTTGGTGCATTACCCGATGCCAGAGGGCAAGCGTTAGAATTCAGTCTCAATAATGATCCATGGCAGCGATTTGAAGGGCCGCAGCTAACGCTTGATCATCTTTTACCTGGCCACTACACCCTATCATTGCGACATATTGGAGAAGAGAGAGTTGATAAAACATTAAATTTTCAAGTATTAAAACCGTGGTATTTCTCCAACTGGGCGATAGTTGGCTATGCCTCTAGTTTATTGTTGGTTGGTGGCTTATTGACAGGATGGCGTTCTCGAGTGATGGATCGAGTGAATCAGGATCTTAAACAGCAGATTGCAGATAAAACACGTCAGTTACAACAGCAAAGTAAGATGCTACTAAGTCATAACTTATTATTACGCAAACAGATACAGATTCGTCATTTGTGGTTAGAGCGTTGGCAACGTCAAAATCAGCCACTGCTTAAACAGTTAAGCGTTCAAACTCACCAGCACTATTCTCCCGAGATAACTGCGTTGATTGATCAACTGACGGAGCAAATAGTGCAAATCGGCGCCTTTAATTCATCAGGCGAGTCAATGACCATCAGCTGTTCGTTATCTTTAGTGCTTGAGACGGTGCTGCATGGTTGGCACAGTGAATTTGCACGAGCCAACATTAAAATTGATTATCATCCAAGTGATCTTTTGCCGGATGTGTTGGTCAAACAAGCGGGATTGGATGTTATCTTTAATGCATTGTTATCGGATGCATTAAAGCGTTTGTATGCCCATCAGACATTGACCATTGAGACAATAGAACGTGAAGGACATGTTGTGGTGCTGATCAAAGACTATGGCTCGGCATCCGGCTTACTGGATAAACTGATGGTGATTTCCAACGGTAATGTTCAATTTTCCCTTGATGAGCTGGTGGCTTTATCAGGCGGAAATTTATCGATTCACTCGTCCAGTGAACGAAACTTAATCGAGCTGATGTGGCCACAAGTTATCTCTGTCGAATCGACACCTGCGGCGCTATTATCAGCAAAGCCACAAAGTGACAGTGAGTTAGAGTGGCTACGAAAACTCAATCATATTGTTGCTGAGCGCTATGCTGACGCAGAATTTACAACGTCTGATATTGCGAAAAGAATGTATCTGTCGGAGCGCAGTTTACAACGACGGATGAAGTATCTAACGGGCAAAACATTTAAAGAATATTTAACGGAATATCGCTTAGAGCAAGCCTGTAGTTTATTGATGAGTGGTGAAAAAGTCGCGCAAGTTGCCTTTTTATGTGGATTTAATGATCCGTCTTATTTTAGTCAACGTTTTAAACATCAATATGGATTATCTCCCTCTCAATTTGCTGAAGAGTCACAATGATCGAAACGGCGGCGCTTGCGACTGGCTTAGCATCACGTCCCGTTAGCGGCTTTCTGTTTCGCTCTGCAGAGCGTTATCGACGGGTAGGAGCGCTTATCTATGAGTTACTAGGCTGTGTTGAGAGATGTGGAGATACCGTTGAGTGATTTTTTCATTAGAGGTTAAGCGAGGAGAGTGGGGTTGAAGTGTCAATGAAGAAAAAAATATCGTGGTATAGCCGGGGGACTATACCACGGGTGTCAATGACACCTTCGCTTGCTGCCGGAGTGATATGGGCAGTGCCATATCACCTCTGGAGTTCTATCTTCGGGTCAATTCCCGCTGACCTGTTCAATATAATAACCTCTGCTTTTTTTGCTTATAAAATTAACGCCAATCTCACCTAATAAAAGCGCCATTATTAAGATTATCTCTCTATCATGTTGTTTTTTATGGATTATCCTCCTCACTTTTATTGTGTTTATCTTTAATGGTTGAGTCGTCCTTGTGGCAAGAAAATAATTTTGACGTTTTTAACGAGTCAATTTTTAGCGGAAATGACAATCTTGAACGTTTATCGATGCTCTGTAGGCCAATATCAATTAATGCAATCTTTGATTTCACACAATGATTAGCACTTATTTACAGCGTATTATCCAGTAATAGCAATCCTTCTCATTAACAATATTGTTTGTGTGGCCCCTAATGAAATTGTCTGAATTAAAAGCAGGTGAGTCTGGACTCATCACGGCATTGAATGAACTGTCGATCGATGTACGTAAAAAATTAATGGTAATGGGGATACTGCCCAATACATTAGTGACATTAATCCGTCGTGCCCCGATGGGCGACCCTTTACAAATTGAAGTTCGGGGTGTGTCAATGGCCGTTCGAGAGAGTATCGCTGCTGCGGTTGAGGTGGAGAAAGCCTAATGCAATATCAAATTTTGACCGTAGGTAACCCCAATAGCGGTAAAACAACCCTATTTAATGGGTTAACGGGAGCAAAACAGCAAGTTGGTAACTGGGCAGGCGTCACGGTTGAGAAAAAGACGGGGCGTTACACACACTCAGGTGATGAATTTTATATTACCGATTTACCAGGCATTTATGCTCTAGATAGTGGCAATGATAGCAATAGTATTGATGAATCCATTGCCTCACGAGCCGTGCTGACTCATCCTGCGGATGTAATTATCAATGTAGTCGATGTCACCAGTTTAGAGCGCAGTTTATACATGACACTGCAGCTACGTGAGTTGGGTCGTCCAATGGTTGTGGTTTTGAATAAAATGGATGCGCTTAAGCGTGAGCGGCAAACCATTGATGTTAAAAAACTAGAGCAAGTATTGGGCTGCCCAGTGTTGGCGCTTTCTGCTAATAATAAACAGCAGGTGATACAGTTCAAACAACAGCTGCATAAGAAGGTTGTGCAAGGCATTGCCTTAAAGCAGTTAGAATTAGACTATGGCCAAGCTTTTGAACAAGCGATTAGTGCACTATTGCCTCTATTTGAGGGACAAGAAGTCTCGGCTCGTTCTTTGGCGATAAGAGCGTTAGAAAACGATCTGATGGTGATCAATGGTGTCTCAGAATCAGAACGTTTAACGGTGGTTGATGTACAGCGAGAGTGTCAATTTGATATTGATTTACATGTCGCGGATGTTAAATACACATTTTTACACCACTGTTGTCAACAAGTGCGCCGTAGTGAGGGTAAGCTGAGCCACAGTTTCACGGAAAAAGCAGACCAGATCATTTTAAATAAATGGGTCGGCGTGCCTTTCTTTTTTGTCGTCATGTACTTGATGTTTATGTTCTCCATCAACATTGGTAGTGCATTTATCGACTTCTTTGATATTGGGGTTGGTGCACTTTTGGTTG
The DNA here is from genome assembly GCF_013048705.1 of Vibrio sp. A11. Lineage (NCBI taxonomy): Bacteria > Pseudomonadati > Pseudomonadota > Gammaproteobacteria > Vibrionales > Vibrionaceae > Vibrio > Vibrio sp. A11. The sequence goes on from NZ_VHSI01000004.1 coordinate 85,040, forward strand.
ATGGCGGTCATTATTTGCTCGATGATCATCTTCCTATTTGGTTAGTGACATTAATCGCCGATGGTCTAGGTGGTGGTATCCAAACGGTAGCGACTTTTATCCCTGTAATTGCTTGTTTGTATCTGTTCTTGGCTATTTTAGAAAGCTCTGGCTATATGTCTCGTGCCGCTTTTGTACTGGATAAAGTGATGCAGAAAATAGGCTTGCCAGGTAAAGCCTTTGTGCCACTGGTATTAGGTTTTGGTTGTAACGTTCCAGCGATAATGGCGACACGAACCTTAGATCAAGAGCGTGAGCGTAAACTCGCTGCTGCGATGGCTCCTTTTATGTCTTGTGGTGCTCGTTTACCAGTTTATGCTTTGTTTGCTGCGGCATTTTTCCCACAAAGTGGACAAAATATTGTTTTTGCACTCTATCTGCTTGGTATTGTCGCCGCGGTTTTCACAGGATGGGTATTGAAAAAGACCTTATATCCGGGCTCAAGTGACAGTTTATTGATGGAGATGCCTGATTATGAATTACCGACGTTACAAAATGTGCTGATCAAAACTTGGCAGAAACTGAAACGTTTTGTGCTTGGCGCTGGGAAAACCATCGTTATCGTTGTGACCATTCTTAGCTTTTTAAATTCACTCGGTACCGATGGTTCATTTGGTAATGAAGACAGTGATAACTCGGTGTTGTCTAGTGCTGCCCAAGTCGTAACGCCTTTATTTGCTCCAATTGGAATTAATCAAGATAACTGGCCAGCGACCGTTGGGATCATCACTGGTATTTTTGCTAAAGAGGCAGTCGTCGGGACGCTGAATAATCTTTATACCTCGGTAGATGCCGAAGACGAAGAGTTCGATTTATGGGCAAGCTTACAAGAAGCGGTGTTATCGATTCCTGAAAACTTAATGGGACTTAATTTTGCTGATCCTCTGGGTATTGAAGTCGGTGATTTGTCCGACACTAGCGCCTTAGCGGAAGAGCAAGCTGTCGATGCTTCAATTTTTGGTAATCTACAACATCACTTTGTAAGTGGTTATGCGGCCTTTTCTTACTTAATTTTCATTTTGTTGTATACGCCTTGCGTTGCGGCGATGGGAGCTTATGTTCGAGAATTTGGCGCTAAGTTTGCAAGGTTTATTGCGGTTTGGACAATGGGCTTGGCGTATGGTGCTGCTGCGCTCTTTTATCAGGCGACTCATTTCAATGATCATCCTGTCACCAGTTCGCTATGGATTATCGGGATCATTGGTTCATCGTTAGCGATTTATTATTGGCTTAAGAAAGTCGGCCGAGAGTCGCAATCACTACAGGTACAAATGGCATGATTTTATCTGAGCTAAAGCAATGCATTGAACAACAAGGTTATGTGACTCGTAAAGAGCTCGCCCAACGTTTTGCTTTAAGTGAAGATGGTGTCGATGCGATGCTTGAAGTGTGGATAAAAAAAGGAGTGATTTCACGCTTAATTGATACCAATGCGGCTAATTACGTTACTCGTGTGCGCTATTGCCCAAACCGAGTCAATGGATTATCGATGACGGTCACGATGTAATGGATGAACGCCATCGCGAATGAAATAACAAAGCCGTACTGTCGATGTACGGCTTTTTTGTCAATGAATGTTTTGAGGTTAAGCTTTAGAGAATAAGTGACTCAGCGCTAAGATACCTTGCAAACGAGTTAACATTGCTTGTTGCTCAACAGCGTCGCGTTGCTGCCCGTTGGTATTTCCCCATATTGGTCCTGGCCAAGCACAGTCACTGGTAAAGCGTGCAATATGATGGATATGCAATTGAGGCACAATATTACCGAGTGCACCGAGATTAATTTTATCGGGTTGGAACAAAGCTTCAAGCGTTTGACTGACGGCTTGAGATTCCAGTAAAAACTGCTGTTGTTCGGGCATCGGTAAATGATGCAGCTCTTTCAGATGTTCTCTTTTAGGTACTAGGATCACCCAAGGTACCGCTGATTCTTTATGTAATAACGCAACACACAGTGGGAAGTGGCCAATAATATCAGTATCTTTTGCCAGTTGTGGGTGAAGTTCAAACGGCATCGCTATTCTCCATTAGAGATGATTTTTCGATGTAATAAAGGCTGACATCACGCCAGCCTTTTTTAGATGTATTTTAATCCGTCATCTTTGTCGTTGACGATAAGTTTCTAGTTACATCCGCTCTAGAGTATTAATACCTAATAGGTCCAAACCTTGTTTGATGGTTTTTGCCGTCAGCGCGGCGAGTTTCAAGCGGCTTTGCTTGCTCTCTTCATTACTGGCAACCAAGATTGGACAAGCCTCATAGAAACTAGAGAATTGACCGGCTAATTCAAATAAGTAACTGCACATGATGTGCGGCTGACCTTCGCGGGCCACCGCTTGTACCGCTTCTTCAAACTGCAGCAGTTTAGCAATTAAGGCTTTCTCTTTTTCTTCACCAATGATGATCTGGCCACTAAGCGCATCCATGGAGATACCCGCTTTAGCGAAGATAGAGGCAACGCGAGTGTAAGCGTACTGCATATAAGGCGCGGTATTACCTTCAAATGCCAGCATATTATCCCAATCGAAAATGTAATCGGTGGTGCGATGCTTAGAGAGGTCGGCATATTTTACCGCAGCCATAGCGACAGTGGTTGCAATGCTGTTTTTCTCATCAGCCGTTAAATCTGGGTTTTTCGCTTCAATCAGTGCCGCTGCACGCACTTGCGCTTCATCGAGAAGATCGGCAAGACGCACGGTTCCGCCCGCACGAGTTTTAAACGGACGCCCATCTTTACCCAGCATCATGCCGAACGCGTGATGTTCAAGTGACACATGTTCAGGAATGTAGCCCGCTTTACGTACGATAGTCCACGCTTGCATGAGGTGCTGATGTTGTCTGGAGTCGATGAAGTACAGCACTCGGTCCGCGCCAAGTGTTTCATAACGATATTTTGCACAAGCAATATCGGTAGTGGTATACAAGAAACCACCATCACGCTTCTGGATGATAACGCCCATTGGCTCACCATCTTTATTTTTGTATTCATCTAAAAAGACAACTTGAGCGCCGTCATCTTCTTGAGCAATGCCTTTTTCTTTTAGATCAGCGACGATACCCGGTAGCATATCGTTGTACATGCTTTCGCCCATGACATTATCACGTGATAATGAGACATTGAGGCGGTCATAGTTTTGTTGGTTTTGAATCATGGTCACATCGACCAGCTTCTTCCACATCTCTAGGCAGAAAGCATCACCACTTTGCAGTTTCACCACGTAGTTACGTGCTTTAGCGGCAAATTCTTCATCTTCATCGTAGAGCGTTTTTGATTCGCGATAGAAAGCTTCTAAATCGGCCAGCTCCATTGAAACCTCACCCGATTGCTGCTGGACTCGCTCAAGGTTGGCAATCAACATACCGAACTGAGTACCCCAGTCACCAATATGGTTAGCTCGAATCACGTTATGGCCTAAAAACTCCAGCGTACGAACGACGGCATCACCGATGATTGTCGAGCGTAAATGACCCACGTGCATCTCTTTTGCCACGTTAGGGGCAGAGTAATCAACGACAATAGTTTGTGGTTCCGCTTTGTTGACGCCGAGATGAGCATCAGCGAGGGCTAATTCGGCTTGCTGAGCAAGAAAGGTCTCACTCAAGAAAATGTTAATAAAGCCCGGGCCCGCGATTTCGGTTTTACTGGCAATGCCATCGAGATCCAAGACATCAATGACCTTCTGTGCGAATTCTCGCGGATTCATCCCTAACTGTTTAGCGACGCCCATCACGCCGTTAGCTTGATAATCACCAAATTGTGGTTTTGCAGATTGACGAACTGCTGCAGGGCTTCCTGCAGGTGCACCAGCGGCTTCAAGAGCCTGAGAGACTTTATCATTAATCAGTGCTTGAATATTCACACGCGTGTCCTTTGATTCTGGAAACTGGTTTGGTATGCATTTTATTCACTACGGGGTAGCGAGTGCATATCTCGATTCTGTTGATAATTTACGGCCCATAATAACAATTTTATGGGGAGGCACATAGGGCGAAAATTAGGTATTTTTCTACTTTAACGAGGAATCTTGATACTATCAGCTGAAAATACCGATTTTGGATGATTATTATGTCTGAATTACTCATCAATTCTGGCCTTCACCCTGAGCAGATGAAAAGTGAAGTTGATGATTTCATGGATAAAATTCATGAATTATGCAAGATCTTACACATTGATATCTCATCATTAGCGATTGATCATATCGCGCTTAGAATCAATCAGTGGCCATTGGCGCAAGCCGCTCATCAAGCTTGGTTAGAGTATGGTTCCTTACTCTCTGAAGCGAAGATCAACGGTCGACCCATCGTCGTATTGGATTTGTATCAACCTATCGTTCATAAGCATTGGTCGATAGCGTGTTTAGAACTGCCTTATCCTGCCGAAGGAAAATGTTATCCAACACAAGGTTGGGAGCACGTTGAATGTGTTTTTCATGCTAATGCTACAACCGCGCAGGCGTATCTGCAGGTTATTTTGCAGCACTTTCCTGAATTAGCGGAACATTGGGATTCATTAGCGGCATTAGGGGTTAAGACAAAACTTTCTCATCCACAAGGTGAAGGTGAGCGGCTTGCAAACCCAACCGTTGCTTTTAAATGGCAGGGAGTGTGCCTTAAACTGCATCCTCACAGTTTAAGGCAAGTGATTGAGTCCGAAAGATTAACCTAAATCATACACTTTTGGGCGTAATTGAAACTCTGCTATTGAATCAATTGGTTGCCCTAGTGTGAAAGGCGGAGCGTGGTGGTGGGCTTGTCCTTGGGTATGCATAATTAAACGGTTGGCCGTTCTGGGTTTTAATTGATTGACCACAAAGCGGATCATATCAGAACGACTGAGGCGTTTGAGCTCTTCTAGGACCGTCTCTCGTTGATCAAAGCTCCAGTCTTTATTACCGATTGCTACCCATAATCGTTGCGCTCGGCTTCTTAAGGTTGGATCGGCAGCGGCGATTTGGTTCCATAACCCTCGTTTACTGCTGTGCCATTGATATTCGTTTAATTCGAGCAATACCATGTAAAAAGCGTTTAAAAATTCATCGATTGAATTGATCAGTTCAATCGGTGCTGCATGTGGAGATTGAACGTAAAGGACAATGCCAGGGTGACGGTTAAGGGGCATGTTGCCAGTACCCACCATATAACCGAGCTGCTGCTTGGTCCGTATTTCATGAAAAAATGTCGCTGACATTAGATGATTAGCGAGTGAATACAGGGCGATGCTACGGGGCTGACTATCTGACGATTGGTAATACACCACCACGGCTGAATCATCTTGATTGCAATGAACTTCATGTTGAAAAGAACCATGATTGCCCAGCGTGATCAATGGGCGTAACGCTTCTTGATAAGCTTGATCGTTCACTCGTAAGGCCGTTTTTAGCATTTCGCCCAGGGTCAGCGCTTCTTGGGCTAACCAATCACCATACACGAACATCTCAACATGCAGCTTGGAGAGGATTAACTCAACAAAGGGCGCAAGATGCTCAAGCTTGATACTTTCGAGAGCGTTAAGTAAATCACTATAGGGAGGATTATTCGGTTGCAGTAATCCGGTCATCGCATTAAATAGCTGTGAAATAGGACGATCATGCGCTGCATTACGCCAGTTACGATGTAATTGCTGTTTAATCGTAGCAAAACGCGCTGGCTGAAAGTCACGTTGAGAAAATTTATCCAAAATCATCTTCATCAGTTGCGGTTGCTTTTGACTAAAGCCAGAAAGAGAGAGGGTAACACCGCCTTGATGGGCATAGAGGTTATAACTCATACCGGCGATTTCCGCTTGATAGGTTTGGGTGGCTAAACTATCTAAGAACATCTCTACACATAAGCGAGTCATAACGATGTGACGAGTGCTTGATACGGCATGAGGGCTATCGATAGCCATATAGATCACACCTTTCGGAACCTGAAATTCAGTGTCTTGTTGATGCCATAATCTAAAGCCGGGTAATTCTTCAATAATCTGTGGTTGCGCAGTAGGATTGACGAACGGCTTGGGTTCTAATTGTTCGCAAATAAATGGGTTTTTACCGGGTAATCTCACTGGAAAATCAGTGACGATCGTGTGGTATTTAGTTAATTGCTGTTGAGTAAAGGGGAGACAAGCATAAGGCGTTCCATACCACTGTGCATTACGATCATAGCTGAGTCCTTGAGCGACTAAGGTTGCTCGTAAGTTCTCTGGTACCAGATAGCTGAGAATAGTGTTCAGTAAAGGTTCATCATAGGCTTGCATCATGTAATCACCATACATGATGTCCTCAGGCTGGTAATGTTGCATATTGATCACTAAGTGGCTGACAATATCGAGAGGGCGTGAGGTTTCTTGAAAACGGAAGACGGATTCAAGAACGGCTCTTTTTTCTAGATAGCGCCACTCATTAAGCCCTTCACGGCCAATCAGCGCTAAAGTTTGAAACAGCATCTGAATAATATCATCGACGTGCTCAATGCCTTGCTGAGTTAAGGTGCAACTGATAGCAAACTCTCGGTAATTGCTGCCGCTGGCTCCGCCTCCCGCAGAGAGGGATGTGATCCAATTGCGCTCTCTTAATGCCAATAATAAGCTGCCTTCCCCTTCATAACCCAATAAATGGGCAAAATAGGAGAGGGGTTTGTATTGATAATAGGCATCCGTACTCGGCATTGGGAAACTTAAGATCAGCTTGCGGGTTTCTTTTAATGGCTCAACATACAGCCATAATCCGGTATGTTTTTGTTCAACAAAGGGTTGCTGAATATTTTTATCGGCTTGTTGAGTATTAATAATGGTGGCAAAACCTTGTTCTACCGAGTGTTGTAACTCATCCAGTGATTGTGGGCCAACGATTGCTAGTGTCATGATATCAGCTGAGTAATAAGCTTGATAAAAAGCGATCACTTCATCACGAATGGATTGGCCGTTTCTATCGGCGAGAGTCTGTTGATTACCGACGGAAAATTTAGCAAAAGGGTGAACTGGATTAATGGTTTCTTTGTGGACTTGATATAAACGTCTGGAGTCATCGTTTAATTTCATCTTAAATTCAGAATCAACCGCTTGACGTTCTTTATCTAGGGCTTCAGCATTGAATAGTGGAGCTAAAAAAAACTGACTGAAACGATCCAGTGCTTTGGCAAAGGCATTAGGATCGACATCAAAGAAGAAGCAACTATGCTCTGTTCCTGTCCAGGCGTTGTTGCTTCCACCGTGCTGACTAATAAAATTTTGAAACTCGCCTACTTTAGGGTATTTTTCAGTCCCTAGAAACAGCATATGTTCTAGATAATGTGCCATGCCAGGTCGGTCACTAGGATCATCAAAATGACCCACTTTAACCGCCAATGCCGCTGCGGATTTCTGTGCATCAAGTTCATGGATCAGTAAAACACGTAATCCATTGTTTAACGTGAGATAACGATAATGATGATTATCATTGGGGCTTATATGCACAGAGGGTCTCCAAACGGGAAATGAACAGTAAGTATGGCGCTGAAACCACAGCCTGCCAATTGACGGTGAGTAAATTTTTGAACAAACGGTCATTTTCATCGTGATAACAACTTTTTAGCAGAGTGTTAGCTTCATCGATGTCTTTAAGCCGTAGACTGTTATAATCATGACTATGGTCAATATGCCCTAGCAAAAAAGAGCATGCCGACAATAGGTTAATAGGTAAAAATATGAAAATTGTGATTATGCGTCATGGGGAAGCTGAACATTATGCGGACAGTGATGCAGAACGAGCGTTAACCGAAGCAGGACAAACAGCGTCTGCTGCGGTTGCTCGTGTGTTTGCTAAGCAGTCAGGATTAGACCAATTTGATAAAGTATTGGTGAGTCCTTACTTACGCGCTCAGCAAACTTGGCAGGCCATCTCGGGATATTTTTCGGTGGCTAAGGTAGAGACCTGTGACGATATTACGCCTTATGGTCAAGCTGAAGATGTGTTTGAGTATCTTGTGGCTCTGATTCAAACGGAACAACTCGAGACACTGCTGATTATTTCTCATTTGCCTTTGGTCGGTTATTTAGTGGCGGAATTGGTCGCCGGTCTCCCTGCGCCGATGTTTCCTACCTCTGGTGCGATCGGTTTAGAGTTTGACCCTGAGACAAGGCAAGCCAGTGTATTGTGGAATGTTTATCCCTAATCGGCACCAATAATTGTTATCTATCACCCAAACAACTGGACGCTGAAACTTCATGTTGTTTGGGTAGCAAGCTGCCTTGGGTTTCAGGCAGCTTTTTTTATCATTCACTATGCTGATGAGGCAGATCTATTCTGATGGTTATGGTGAAGAAGATCGTTATTAAGATAAATCGTCATATTCTTGACATATACAACTGGACTAAAACTTGCATCTTTGCTGCTCGGTAGGATCTCGTACACCGTTTTGTCGTAACTTTCCATTAACTTATTACTTGCAGGCCTATGAAATTTACGCTGCCATTTGCTCATAAATTACCTAAGATTCCACAACGCAGTCTTCCTGCGATTGGTGCGCCAGTCATGGTACTGGCTACGTTGGCCATGGTGGTCTTACCGATACCTGCGTTTTTACTCGATTTATTTTTTACCTTTAACATTGCGTTATCGATGGTCGTGTTATTAGTGACGGTCTATACCCGACGCCCACTCGATTTCGCTGCCTTTCCAACCGTATTGTTAATTGCCACGTTATTACGTTTAGCCTTAAACGTGGCTTCAACTCGTGTGGTGTTATTGCATGGACATGAAGGTTCTGGTGCCGCTGGTAACGTTATTGAAGCCTTTGGTAGCGTAGTTATTGGTGGTAACTACGCGGTTGGTTTGGTGGTGTTCCTTATTCTAATGATCATTAACTTTATGGTCGTCACCAAAGGTGCGGGACGGATTTCAGAGGTGAGTGCACGCTTTACTCTTGATGCTTTACCCGGTAAGCAGATGGCCATTGATGCCGATTTAAACGCTGGTCTGATTGATCAAGAGCAAGCGAGAACTCGTCGTTTTGAAGTCACCAAAGAAGCGGATTTCTACGGGTCAATGGATGGTGCTTCAAAATTTGTTAAAGGTGATGCCATCGCCGGGATCTTGATTCTGTTCATCAATATTGTCGGTGGCTTAATTATCGGGATGATCCAATACGACCTGAGCTTTAGCCAAGCAATGGAAATCTATATTTTGTTGACCATTGGTGACGGTTTAGTGGCACAGATCCCTTCGTTACTGCTTTCTATCGGTGCGGCCATTATGGTTACTCGCCAAAATACCGATGAAGATATGGGTGAACAGCTCATTTTCCAGCTGTTTGATAATCCTAAAGCCTTAACCATCACCGCGGGCATACTTGGCATAATGGGGGTTGTTCCTGGTATGCCTCATTTTTCTTTTTTACTACTTGCTGTTTTAGCAGGGGGCGCGGCTTATTGGTTGCAACGAAAACAGGCAAGAGAGAAAGAAGAAGCGAAGTTGCCCGTTAAAGCCGAAGGCGACGCTCCGACATTACGTGAATTATCGTGGGATGATGTACAGCCTGTCGATGTTATTGGTCTGGAAGTTGGCTACCGTTTGATCCCCTTAGTCGATAGAGATCAAGGGGGCGAACTGCTGGAGCGTGTTAAAGGGGTACGCAAAAAACTGTCACAAGATTTTGGTTTTCTAATTCCTCCGGTACACATTCGCGATAATCTTGAGCTGACACCAAATAGCTATCGAATTACCCTCATGGGCGTCGCGGTGGGCGAAGCTGAAATTAGACCCGATCAAGAACTCGCCATTAACCCAGGGCAAGTGTATGGAATGATCGACGGTGAACACACTTACGATCCCGCTTTTGGTTTAGAAGCAGTGTGGATACGTGAAGAGCAGCGAGAGCATGCTCAAGCACTGGGTTACACGGTAGTTGACGCCTCTACGGTATTAGCGACTCATCTAAGTCAATTGCTCACCAATAACGCTGCACAATTAATTGGTCATGAAGAAGTACAAAACTTACTTGAGCTACTTGGACGGACTGCACCGAGATTAGTCGATGGTTTTGTCCCTGATCAGTTATCGTTAGGCGTTGTGGTTAAAGTATTACAAAACTTACTCAATGAAGCGATCCCGATTCGAGATATCCGCACGATTGTTCAAACCTTGTCTGAATATGCGAGTAAGAGTCAAGAACCTGACATTTTGACCGCTGCGGTGCGTATCGCATTGAAACGATTAATTGTTCAAGAAATCAATGGTATAGAACCAGAATTGCCGGTTATTACGCTGATTCCTGAGCTGGAACAGATATTGCATCAAACTATGCAAGCTTCAGGCGGAGAGTCTGCAGGCATTGAACCTGGTTTGGCGGAACGTTTACAAATGGCGCTTAGCCAAGCGACTCAAGAGCAAGAGCTTAAAGGGGAACCCGCTGTATTATTGACTTCTGGCGTCTTGCGTTCAACGTTAGCCAAGTTTGTCAAAAATACGATTCCAAATCTCAGAGTTCTCTCCTATCAAGAGATCCCGGATGAGAAACAGATTCGGATTGTACAGGCAGTGGGTAACTAACCACTTTAACCAACAGTACGGATATCTGCCTTGAAAATTAAACGATTTTTTGCGAAAGACATGCGAATGGCGCTGCTGCAAGTGAAAGAAGAGCTTGGAGCGGACGCGGTGATCATGTCGAATAAAAAAGTCGCAGGAGGTGTCGAAATTGTCGCCGCGGTCGATGCGGATTCAGCTTCATCTGCCCCTGCAGCGACGAAACAGTATCGTGCTTCGCCTGCTCAGTATGATAATCGTAAGCCAAGCCCATCAACACGCAATAGCGCAAGAGAGCTGGAAGACGACCGAGTCAGCTTAAAAGCCAGCAATGCGAATGGCGCTTCCATGACTCAGCGCTTTGCCAGCATGCTGAAACAGTACAGCCAAACACCAGATACTGAACATCGCGCCGAAAATGAAGACTCATTAACGGCCTTATTGCAGCGCAACCAGACTAAAACGGCCCCTAATCGACAATTGGCGAATGAAAGCGCACTCGCAAAGTTAATGGCCGAAGAGAGTCCTACTGCTCGTCAGCGCCCACGTCTAGACTCTTCGCGTTACGAACCGAAACGAGATAATGAGCCAACATTAACTCAACAAGAGTTAGAGAGCATGCGCGAAGAGATGAACTCGATTCGTCGCTTGCTTGAGCACCAAGTGTCGGGATTAATGTGGCAAGAAGTGGAACGTCGCGAACCCCTGCGAGCGATGCTGATTAAACGTTTAGAGCGAATGGGCCTCTCTTTGGAATTGGCCGACCAATTAGCCTGTTATATCCCTGAAGAAACACCGCCACCGAAAGCGTGGAAGGCGTTACTTGGTTTAGTCTCCGATCAAATTCCTGTGGTGAAAAAAGACATCTTACAACGCGGTGGTGTCGTTGCTTTACTTGGCCCCACTGGGGTTGGTAAAACCACAACGGTCGCTAAATTGGCAGCTCGTGCGGCGATGGAGTATGGCTCAGATAATGTGGCATTAATAACCACCGATACTTACCGAATAGGCGCTCATGAACAACTCTCGATTTATGGTCGAATTATGGGATGTCCAGTAAGAGTTGCTAAAGATTCCAAAGAGTTAGCCGATGTAATTCATCAGTTACGTAATCGACGCTTGATCCTTGTTGATACTGCGGGAATGGGCCAGCGTGATGTACGTTTATCTGAACAATTGGATACCTTAATGCAAGAGAGTGATGAAGTGATTCACAGCTACCTTGTATTACCCGCTACAGCACAGCGTAAAGTGCTACAGGAAACCATTGAGCACTTTCGAAGAATTCCTCTTTCTGGGTGCATTATGACTAAGCTCGATGAGTGTTTGAGCTTGGGAGAGTTTGTCAGTGTTGTCGTTCAAAATGCGTTACCCGTTGCTTATATTGCCAACGGACAACGCGTACCCGAAGACATAGTGATTGCTCAGCCAAAGTACATGGTGGCAAAAGCAAATGAGTTACTAGAGAAGTCGACAGAGAATGAACCTCATTACTGGAATAGCGATTCAGAGAGATTCTAGGCGGCGGACAAATATGACGAATAAAATGATATATGATCAAGCAAGCGGCCTACGCCGTTTAACTCAACCTTCAGTCACGAAAGTGATCGCCGTAACCGGTGGAAAAGGCGGAGTTGGCAAGTCTAACGTAGCGCTTGGTATGGCTATCTGTATGGCCCGCCAAGGAAAAAAAGTCATGGTGTTGGATGCCGACTTAGGATTAGCTAATGTTGACGTTATGCTAGGGATTCGGCCTAAACGTAACTTAGGTCACGTATTAGCAGGTGAATGTGAATTAAAAGACTCCATTGTTGAAGGTCCGCATGGTATAAAAATCATTCCTGCGACATCCGGTACTCAATCGATGACCGAGTTAACTCATGCTCAGCATGTCGGGTTAATCAGAGCGTTTGGTTCACTTGAAGATGAGATGGATATTCTACTGGTTGATACCGCAGCAGGGATTTCTGACATGGTCGTGAGTTTCTCTCGTGCGGCGCAGGATGTGGTTGTGGTAGTATGCGACGAACCGACTTCTATCACCGATGCATATGCCTTGATCAAACTTTTGAGTAGAGAACATCAAGTTGAGCGATTTAAAATTGTCGCTAACATGGTGAGAAGCTATCGTGAAGGGAGAGAGTTATTCGCAAAATTGACTTTAGTCACAGAGCGATTTTTAAATGTCGGGTTAGAACTCGTCGCCTGCATTCCTTTAGACGATAATGTACGACAGGCAGTAAAAAGACAGAAAATTGTCGTTGATGCTTATCCTCGCTCTCCAGCTTCATTGGCCATTAATTCATTAGCCAATAAAGCACTCACTTGGCCAATACCACGTACGCCAAGTGGTCATTTGGAGTTTTTTGTAGAGCGACTGCTTAATCGAACTGAACCAGTAGAGGAACCTTTTGGTGAATAAAGCGCTGACTTACGATCAATACGGTAATATGACTAGCCAGAAGCTATTTCTGGAAAAATATGCTGTATTGGTTAAGCGTATAGCTCATCATTTAATCGGGCGTTTGCCACCTAGCGTACTTATTGAAGATTTAATGCAAGCTGGCATGATCGGCTTGCTTGAAGCGCAAAAAAATTACGATGGAAGTAAAGGGGCAAGTTTTGAAACCTATGCAGGGATTCGAATTCGTGGTGCAATGTTGGACGACATTCGCCGCGGAGATTGGGTTCCCCGCTCGGTTCACAAACATAATCGAGAGATCAGTCAAGCTATCGCGATATTAGAGGGTGAATTATGTCGCGACCCAAGTGATGCAGAAATTGCGCAGCATTTAGGGATGTCTCTTGAACACTATCACAACGCATTAACGGATATTAGTTGCTCAAGGATAGTGGGTATCGAAGATCTTGGCGTATCGGATGATGCTATTTCGCCATTGGATGATGCGGAGGACAATGCCCCTTTTCAGGGGGTGGCCGACGAATTATTCCGTAAAGCATTGGTTGAATCAATAAAATCACTTCCAGAACGTGAAGCTTTGGTACTTTCGCTCTATTATGATGAAGAGCTAAACTTAAAAGAAATCGGTGAAGTAATTGGCGTGAGCGAGTCCCGCGTGAGTCAAATACTGAGCCAATCTATGCAACGTCTGCGAACTAAGTTGAGTTCTTGGACACAAAACGACTAAATATCACTGACTTTGAACTCAGTGGAGGCAATTTTGAATAAAAATATGAAAATCCTTATTGTTGACGATTTTTCAACAATGCGCCGTATAGTAAAAAACCTACTTCGTGATTTGGGTTTTAATAATACCCAAGAAGCGGACGACGGTTTGACGGCGTTGCCAATGCTAAAAAAAGGTGGTTTTGATTTTGTGGTCACTGACTGGAACATGCCGGGTATGCAAGGCATTGATCTGCTGAAAAATATTCGCGCAGATGCAGAGCTTAAGCACTTACCTGTACTGATGATTACCGCAGAAGCCAAGCGTGAGCAAATTATAGAAGCTGCTCAAGCGGGGGTTAATGGCTATATCGTGAAACCATTTACGGCTGCTACGCTAAAAGAAAAGTTAGATAAGATTTTTGACCGCCTATAATTTTAAAGCACGGGTCAAAAGTTCATTGAGAATTTTTTGCATGTAGGCGGCAACGTTAATCGTACAAAAAATAGTCAGCGAACAGGTATTTATCCATTATGTGAGCAAGGCTAAGACAGGATGATTTCATTAGAACAAGCAAAAGAACTCGTTCAACTATTAGAAAATGGTCAGCAAGATAGCGCCAATACACTGGTTCAACAAGTGTATGAATCTGAAGGCAATCCAATGCTAAAGGAGATCGGCGTATTGACTCGCGATCTGCATGATTCTTTGCGCCAGTTTCAAGTTGATGAGCGAATGAGTCAAATTGCTAACGACGAAATGCCTGATGCCAGAGATAGATTGCATTATGTCATTGATAAAACTGAAGTCGCTGCCAATAAAACAATGGATGCGGTTGATCGCTGCTTACCGATAGCCGACAACCTACATGGAAGTTTGCTACTCATTCGACCACAGTGGAATGCGCTTATGCGCGGTAAAATTGACTTGAATGAATTTAAAGCACTTTGCCATCGTATTGATGATCTTCTTTCGCAAATAGAAGGCAATAGTAGTGAGCTTCGAGGGCAATTAACCGAAATTTTGATGGCGCAAGATTTTCAAGATTTAACGGGACAAATTATCCGCCGAGTGATCACCTTAGTCAATGAGGTGGAAGGTCGCTTAGTAGAGATCTTGACCGTATTTGGTAAAAATCAATTACAACAATCAGGAAAAGTTGAAAAAGCACCTTGTGAGCCAGAGGGACCAATCATTAATCCTCATGAGCGTACAGATGCAGTTTCATCGCAAGACGATGTCGATGATTTATTATCGAGTCTTGGATTTTAGGGGTAAAGTATGAGCTACGATTTAGACGACGACATTCTTCAAGACTTTCTGGTTGAAGCTGGCGAGATTCTCGAGTTGTTATCAGAACAGCTAGTAGAGTTAGAAAATAACCCACAAGACCGCGAACTTCTTAATGCCATTTTCCGCGGTTTTCACACTGTAAAAGGCGGCGCTGGCTTTCTCTCGCTCACCGAACTGGTAGAAACCTGTCACGGTGCAGAAAACGTGTTTGACTATTTACGTAATGGTCAACGTAGTGTCAACGCTCGTTTGATGGATGTGATGCTACGTGCTTTGGATACGGTGAATCAGCAGTTTCAAGCGGTACAAAATCAAGAGCCATTGCAGCCAGCTGATCCGATCTTAATTCAAGAATTGCATGATATGTGTAAGCCTGAATCTGAGGATGAACCTGAAGGTGATGCGTCGGCTGACACGGTTGAAGACATCGAACCTGAAGCTGACTCTGAATCTCATGTACCAGCGCCTTCTGAAGATGTGACCGCTCAAGCCTCGAGTAACGCTCATATCGATGCTAACTCGATTGATGATATTAGTGATGATGAGTTTGAAAGCTTACTTGATGAGTTGCACGGTAAAGGTCGTAGTCCTGGTGCGGAAAAGGCGGCCAGTGAAGCTGCCAAATCTCAGCCATCACCAGCATCAGCACCTGCTGCTTCAGGTGATATTACTGATGATGAGTTTGAAAAATTACTTGATGAGCTGCATGGAAAAGGCAAAAGTCCCTCATTACATGGTTCTGGAGAAGCCCCCTCTCCAACGGTATCGTCACAACCCGCGGTAAAAGCAACACCATCGAATGTGAACGCTAATGGCGATATCATGACCGATGAAGAGTTTGAACGTTTATTAGATGAGTTACACGGCAGTGGTAAAGGACCATCGATCGAAGAGCTAGAAATGGCTACGCGCCCAGCGGCAGCCAATACTACTCAGGCAGCAAAAGCCGCTGCACCAGCCAGTCCATCTATTGAAAAGAAACCAGTAGAACAACCTAAGCCTAAAGCTGCTGCCCCTGCCGCTGCGCCAGCACCAGCTAAACCTGCTCCAGTCGCTAAGGCAACGGATACCAACTCAGACAAGAACGAGTTAGTTGCTGCTGGTTCTGGCGGTGCTAAAAAACCTCAAGTAGAGGCGTCAGTTAGGGTAGATACCTCGACGCTTGACACCATCATGAATATGGTGGGTGAGTTGGTATTAGTGCGTAACCGACTGTTGAGTCTTGGCCTTAATAGTAATGATGAAGAGATGTCTAAAGCGGTCTCTAATCTTGATGTGGTGACGGCAGACTTACAAGGCGCGGTAATGAAAACGCGCATGCAACCGATCAAGAAAGTATTTGGTCGCTTCCCTCGCGTTGTTCGTGACTTGGCTCGAACCTTGAACAAAGACATTGTTTTAGAGTTGAAAGGGGAAGAAACCGATCTGGATAAAAACTTAGTAGAAGCGCTTGCCGATCCATTGATTCACTTGGTACGCAACTCCGTTGACCATGGTATTGAAATGCCCGACGACCGTGTTGCGGCAGGGAAACCGCGTACGGGTAAAGTTATCCTCTCTGCGTCTCAGGAAGGCGACCATATTGAGCTGGCGATCGTTGATGATGGCGGTGGTATGGATCCCGATAAACTGCGAGCGATTGCGGTTAAACGTGGCATGATGGATGAAGATGCGGCTTCTCGATTGACGAATAAAGAGTGTTTTAACCTGATTTTTATGCCGGGCTTTTCCAGTAAAGAGAAAATTTCTGATATTTCTGGACGCGGCGTAGGGATGGATGTGGTGAAAACCGCGATTAATACCCTTAACGGTTCGATTGATATTGATTCTGAACTCACGAAAGGGACCAAAATCACCATTAAAGTTCCGTTAACTCTGGCTATTTTGCCAACGTTAATGGTGGGAGTGGCAGGTCATCCATTCGCTTTACCGCTCGCGAGTGTTAATGAAATCTTCCACCTTGATTTACGCCGGACCAATATTGTCGATGGTCAGCTAACGATTATTGTGCGTGAAAAATCCATTCCGTTGTTCTATCTACAAAATTGGCTAGCCCCTCAGGCGGGTAAAGTCGAGCCTCGTAAAGGCCATGGCCATGTAGTTATTGTACAAATTGGTAACCAACGCGTTGGCCTAGTTGTGGATACATTAATTGGCCAAGAAGAGGTGGTGATTAAGCCTCTCGATAAATTGTTACAAGGTACGCCTGGTATGTCTGGTGCTACGATAACCAGTGATGGTCATATAGCCTTGATACTTGATGTCTCTGATTTACTTAAGAAATACGCAGCTGCTTCGCGTATCTAGTGGTCGATAGACCACCCAAATGATAAGGGTAACTATGCCGATTAAAGTCTTAGTTGTTGATGATTCAAGTTTCTTTCGACGCCGAGTGAGTGAAATCATCAATGCTGAATCGCGCTTAGAAGTGATTGATGTGGCGACTAATGGCCGAGAAGCTGTCGATAAAGCCATGCGTCTAAAACCAGATGTCATCACCATGGATATTGAGATGCCGGTGATGGATGGAATTAGTGCCGTACGTGAGATCATGGCTAATAATCCAACGCCAATTCTAATGTTTTCATCGCTGACTCATGATGGTGCCAAAGCGACACTGGATGCGTTAGATGCTGGCGCTTTAGACTTTCTGCCGAAAAAATTTGAAGATATAGCCCGCAATCGAGAAGATGCAGTCACTTTATTGCAGCAACGAGTATTACAAATTGCGGCGAAACGCAATTTTATGCGTCGTCCGGTGGTCACCAGTAGTGTCACGTCCTCGAACCTTGCCTCGCGCTCGTCATCTGACTCATCAGCGTCAGCTCAGGGACGTGTGGCAACTGCACCTTCAGCATTATCACGCTTTAAAGCAACCGGTAAAAAGTACCAATTAACCGCGATTGGTACGTCAACCGGAGGCCCCGTTGCGCTACAGAAAATCTTAACTAAATTGCCGGCTAATTATCCTCATCCGATCATTTTGATCCAACATATGCCAGCCACCTTCACTGGTGCTTTTGCAAGTCGCCTGAACTCTTTGTGTAAAATTCAGGTGAAAGAAGCCGAAGATGGTGATGTTCTTAAACCGGGTACCGCTTATCTCGCCCCTGGCGGTAAACAGATGATGTTAGATGGTCGCCCAGGAGCGGCCAGATTACGCATTATTGATGGCGGAGAACGGATGAACTACAAACCGTGTGTTGATGTGACATTTGGTTCTGCCTCTAAGATTTTCGGGGATAAAGTCTTATCGATGATCCTCACAGGGATGGGGGCTGATGGTCGCGAGGGTGCTCGTATGTTGCAATCTGCTGGAGCAACAGTTTGGGCGCAAGATGAAGAGAGTTGCGTTGTTTATGGCATGCCGCAAGCGGTTTCCAAAGCGGGAATCTCATCTGAAGATTTGCCCTTGGATCGCATCGCAGAACGTATGCTGATTGAAGTTGGCTTGAGTTAAGGAAACGTTAATGATTGTTTGGAGTGTGGCAAACCAGAAAGGAGGCGTAGGTAAAACTACTACGACCATTACCCTTGCTGGCTTATTAAGCCAACAAGGTAAGCGCGTTTTGCTGGTCGATACCGATCCCCATGCATCATTAACGACTTATTTAGGCTATGATTCTGATGCCGTGCCAACGAGCCTTTTTGATCTATTTCAGTTACGCGAGTTTAATGAACAAAATGTCGAGCCATTAATCTTACGTACCGATATTGAAAATATGGATCTGATCCCTGCTCATATGTCATTAGCTACCTTAGATCGAGTTATGGGTAATCGCAGTGGTATGGGATTAATACTTAAACGTTCATTGCTTGCTCTACGCCATCGTTATGACTACGTATTAATTGACTGCCCTCCGATTCTTGGGGTGATGATGGTGAATGCGTTGGCGGCGAGTGACCGTATTTTAATTCCAGTGCAAACTGAATTCTTGGCAATGAAAGGATTAGAACGCATGGTCCGTACATTAGCGATCATGCAAAAGTCACGTAATCGCGAGTTTAAAGTCACCATTGTGCCTACGATGTACGACAAACGAACTCGTGCGTCATTACAAACTTTGACTCAGCTAAAGAAAGATTACCCTGAACAGGTATGGGCATCTGCCGTTCCCATTGATACTAAATTCCGTGACGCAAGTTTGAAGCGTCTACCCGCTTCTCATTTTGCAGAAGGAAGCCGAGGAGTGTTTGCTTACAAACAGCTGTTACTCTTCTTAGAGAGGTTGGCTATCGATGAGTAACTCCTTACTATCTAGCGAACAAGCCCTGGATGATTACTTCGCGGCTCTACTAGAGGAAGAGCTGGATGAGCCGAATTGGCAAGATGGTCCTTTTTCGACCACGCTTATTAGTCATTCAATAGATGATCCTCAACCTCAACCTGCTCGCCAGCGGAGTGCAGAAAGCTATATCGATCAAGAATTAGTCGAATTTGAGTTGCCTAATTTAGATGACGTACAACGCTTGCTGAGTCAATTAGAGAGCAGTAATCCTGTCGCTGAGCTTGATCTTGAAGTGGTTATGGCAGAAAACACCACTCAAATTGCTCAAACGGTTACTGAGACGGTAGTGGAAGAAATTCAAGAATGGGATATTGAAGAGACGCTTGTTGAGTCTGATCCTGTTATCACGATTGAAGAGCCAGAGCTGTTTGTTGAGGAACCCTCTTTACAGCCTTTGGAAGCAGAGCCTGAGGTGATCATCGAGCCGGTTATGGCAGATGACACGTTAGTGACCGAGGACACACAACCTGATCCATTCGGCATTGGACAGTGGCAATGTCCGATCCGTGAACAAAATTTTCAAGTTTTGTATTTTGATGTTAACGGAGTGACTTTCGCCGTACCACTGGATGAGTTAGGTGGTATTCATCGTAAAGCCACGTTGAACCATCTGATTGGACGACCAGCATGGTATTTAGGCTTACAAACTAACCGAGATTCACAGTTGGATGTGGTCGATACGGCGAAATGGGTAATGTCTGATAAATTAGCGGATGATACGTACAAAAAAGACTATCAATATATAGTCATGTTAGATAACAGCCTGTGGGGCTTAGCTTGTACTAAACTATTAGGTACTGAATGGTTAAGTAGCGATAAGGTACGCTGGCGAGAGCAAGTGGGCAAACGACCTTGGCTCGCAGGAATGGTTAAAGAAAAAATGTGTGCTTTGATACACGTTCATGCATTAATCGCTATGCTTAATGCAGGTCTTGATGTCCAAGCGCTCGATAAATAATACATATTTTGTCGGTCACGACTTAAAGAGGAAAAGGTATGTCTGAAGTAGAAGTGAGAAAAGAACACTCAAATGATGAAGTGCTTCAGTGGGTAACATTTCAATTGGAAGAAGAGACTTATGGCGTCAATGTGATGCAAGTCCGAGAAGTGTTACGTTACACCGAGATCGCACCCGTCCCAGGGTCGCCTGACTATGTTTTAGGAATTATTAACCTACGTGGTAATGTTGTCACCGTTATTGATACACGTTCACGTTTTGGTCTGATGCAAGGTGAAATCACCGACAATACACGAATCATTGTCATTGAATCTGAGCGTCAAGTGATTGGTATCTTAGTCGATAGTGTTGCTGAGGTGGTTTACTTACGTTCATCGGAAATTGATACCACGCCAAGTGTCGGTACAGAAGAGAGTTCTAAGTTTATCCAAGGCGTGAGTAATCGTGATGGAAAACTGCTTATTTTGGTTGATCTCAATAAACTGCTATCGCAAGAAGAGTGGGACGATATGGCTCATCTCTAATGAGTGATTTTTTACACTTTACGCCTTCTGTCCTTGCAGGGGGAGCGGCGTTCATTGTTGTACTATTAACGCTTGGGTTGTGGTTTTTGCGCCGTTCATTAACTCGCCAAGGCGATTATTTTCGTCAACAAGTTCGCCAGCTTGATAAAGAGTTGCAAAAAGCCACCAAGCAGTTGTTAGAAGTGCGTTCTGCTGCAATCGGCCTTGGGCAAAAAGTCACAGGGCAACAAGAGATCATCGTTCACTTAAGTGAGCGTCTTAAGCAGTTAGAAAATGTTGATACCGATGCCCGCCTATACAGTCGGGCAAGTAAAATGGTCAAGTTAGGCGCTGACATTGATGAGCTTATCGAAGAGTGTGAGTTACCTAAAGCCGAAGCGGAATTAATGTTATCATTGCAAAAAAAGTTGGCCGGTAAAGAATCTATTCCACCTTTAAGTAGCGATCCGGAAGGGCGCATGCCTGCTTCTAATACGGGTAAAAGACCGACTCGTAAATCTTCTCTTTAAATAAAAGCCAAATGAGAGTGTTACACTTTCTTTTGGCTTTTATTTTCGTAAACCATTATAAGAAGTTTGCTTACTATCGTCTCATAGGCGGGATTTTGGCCGTTTTTTCATCGATAATGTTCAGGTTAATAACGAGTTTAGCGCTAATTCTATTTTGTCTCTGGGATGCTGTGTTAGTATCAACAGTTTTGAATAACTCATTAATCATTTTTATTGGTTACTGAAAATGATTAATAGCAATCGACGCTTTTTGTTTACTGATGACCGAGCGTTAATATTCTGGTTACATCAATAAGACAAATTCGACGATAATATGATATTTTAAGGCTCATATTGTTATATTCACCCTATTTTTATATTGTAAAAGTCGAGCAATGTCGCAATGACTTTTCACCAATTGGATTATGACCATGCCCAGCCGTTTGTTACGGATAGCAATGCTTTTATTGATGCTGGTACTGGCCGGATGTAGCTCGGTACCTGAAAATGCACATAATGAATCACATCCTAATGACCCTTTAGAGGGGTTTAATCGCGCGATGTGGAAAATTAACTACGATTACCTAGATCCCTACCTAGCTCGTCCTGTTTCACTGGCTTATGTCGATTATGTCCCGTCACCATTAAGACGCGGTTTAGCGAATTTCTTATCTAATTTAGATGAGCCAGCCAGTATGGTTAATAACCTGATCATGGGGAATGGCGAAAAAGCGCTCGATCATTTTAACCGTTTTTGGTTAAACAGTACTTTTGGGCTTTTAGGTTTGATTGATATCGCCTCAGAAGCCGGAATTCGTAAGCATGATGACAAACAATTTGGTGATGCGATAGGTTATTACGGTGTCGGTAACGGACCATACTTAATGGTACCGGGTTATGGACCCTATACTGTGCGGGAAGTGGCGGATACGGTTGATGGTTGGTATGTTCCTCTTGCGTATTTGAATATTTGGGGAAGTATTGGTAAATGGGCGGTTCAAGGAATGGAAACCCGAGCCGCTTTAGTGCCTCAAGAAGCCATGCTACAGCGTTCTCCTGATCCTTACGCATTAACGCGAGAAGTCTATTTACAACGTCGTGACTTTAAAGCTGAACGAGACACAGAACATTACGACACTGATCAAGAAGATTTCCTTGATGATTACCTCGACGGCGGATTCTAGTTTTTCTTGATACCATCTGTTATTGAGATCCAATGAGTGCAGGTCACTTGACCCTAAAGTGATCTGCACTTTCTATTTCTGTATTCTCTTTGCCATCATGCTGACATGACTCGTCCACTGAAATAGTCATTAGTCACAATGTATTCGGTATTACGTATAAGCTCATCTTGAATTTCAGCCCAATGCAGATTGTGATGATTGCCTCCCGCCATCGGGATCACGCCACCGACACGAATATTATAGGGCGTTAACTCTCTGGCCCAACTTTGGGTAAAGCCGGCAACCATAGAATTGGTATTTTCCATTCCGGCTTGTTGTTGTGCGGTATTGTGCCAGACGAGATTAACAATCACTCCTTTTGCTTGATGCTGACGCATCCTTTCTGAGCAAGTTTGCCCAAAGGTAAAGAGGGATGAAGCCATATTGGCCAATTGTTGAATAAAACGCTCTGTAGGCTGTTCATCCACCAAAGAAGGAAAACTGACGCTTGGCCAGTGATTGATTAACACGTCCGGGGCTGAGTGGTAGGTGGTTTCAATATAATCAAATAACTGATGAATACTCGTTGGAGAGCGGTCGGGTAACGTGTAGTAATGAACACGATGACTGATCGCGTAGCAATGCTGCCAGGTGGTGACTAAAGCACTATGATTGGTATCACATAATATAACGTTAGCCCCCAAACGAGCAAAATGCATCGCCAGCGTGCTGCCCAGTAGCGAATTAGCTGAAGTAATTAAAATTAATGCACTTTTAATTTTCATTGTGTGCCTTCCTTGGAGGTGCCGTGACCATCGAGTACGTTAAGCATGGTTGACGGTTTGATATGATGGTGTGAATTGCTTCAAATAAACCCAGTTGTTCGAAAAGCAATCGTTTTTTCTTTGCGCTTATTCACATTCGGCGACAAGGCTTAAGCAAAAATATACACAGCTGCTCTAGGGGCGGTTGGCTTTTGGGGGGATAAAAAGAGAAACTTTTTGATCGATGACTCGCTATTTTTAGCGCCGTCGAGATATATCCTATACCTGAGCTCGTAGTTGATCTTGCCTAAGGGCGTGATTAAGCTGAGGATATAAATCCATTATCATCAATGTCTTATTCTCTTGCTGTGCGAGATGACGGCGGTCATGCCCAGAGAGATTTAAATACACGTCTTCTGGGAAATTTTCAGTGTCTTCAGGGAGGTAGGTGAGCACTTCAGGTTGCAAATAGTGCGACAGTTTGGCGCTCGCCATGCCGCCAGAGTGAAACAGTTTTGCTTGCTGAGCCGAAATAGCGTAAGAGCTTTGATCATTGCGTAGTGCTTGACATGCTGGCAGTTCAAAGCGTTGACGTAGCTGATCTTCAGTCGTACGGTGAGTGGTGATCGGCTCGATGGGCGTGGTATCGCGAACGTCATTCGAGAAGAGTGCCATGAATAGAGCGAAATCGGCATGACGACCTTGCTGTACTGCTTGGTTGACCCCAGTTCCGAGCTGTAATTCATTAATTATTCCGGCTTTGTCTAATGTATGTACTTGCATGGTTTCTCCTCAATGCACCACTAATAACGGCACATGAAGGAAAAACTTTAATAAAAAAAGCCTACCTTATTTGAGGTAGGCTTATCGGTTGGAGCGTTATTCGGCTCTCACCTCTTAATCAACCAAGATTACTTCGCTAGGTTTTGTGCAACAAATTCCCAGTTGACTAGAGCCCAGAAGCCGTTCATGTAGTCTGGACGGAGGTTACGGTAGTCAATGTAGTAAGCATGTTCCCACAGATCAACGGTCAATAAAGGCGTTACGCCCTCTTCAGTGATTGGGGTTGCTGCGTTAGAAGTATTGATAATCGCCAATGAACCGTCTGCTTTTTTCACTAGCCAAGTCCACGACGAACCGAAGTTGTTGATCGCAGAATCAGTGAATTTTGCTTTAAACTCAGCAAATGAACCGAAGGCTGCATTGATGGCTTCTGCCACTGCGCCTGTTGGCTCACCACCGCCGTTTGGAGATAGGCAGTGCCAGTAGAAAGTGTGGTTCCATACCTGTGCCGCATTATTAAAAATACCGCCCGTTGACGTTTTGATGATCTCTTCGAGAGATTTGCCTTCAAACTCTGTACCCGGGATCAGACCATTCAATTTTACGACATAAGTATTATGGTGTTTACCGTGGTGGTAATCCAAAGTCTCTGCTGAAATGTGCGGTTGTAGCGCATCTTTTGCGTAAGGTAGTGCTGGTAGTTCAAATGCCATTGTTCAATTCTCCGTTGTTGAGAGGAAAGAAACGACTAAGCAGACGAGGTCAAATACAGGTTACGGCCCACGACTGATGTAGACACTTCTTTGATTGCTTCCAGTGTTATTGTAATGGAGTCGATAAAACTGACTTGCTATGCATTTTAGCAAGTTTTTACTTTATTAACACCCCAAGTGAAAGAAAAAGTTCAGTTAAGTCAATATACCGCGATCACTTGATACTTACTCTGCTAAATCCATAAACAGAATGTGCTTTTTATTCTCTCTTAATGATTTAGAATGGAAGGGATTAACTTAGCCATCCATTAAGAGGAAGCAATGGAAACCATCGATAAAATTAAACAGCAACTTGCCGAAAACCCAATTCTTCTTTATATGAAAGGGTCACCTAAACTGCCAAGCTGTGGTTTCTCTTCGCAAGCCGCTCAAGCGTTAATGGCGTGCGGTGAAAAATTTGCCTACGTCGATATCTTACAAAATCCAGATATTCGCGCAGAGCTACCGGTTTATGCTCAGTGGCCTACTTTTCCCCAGTTATGGGTTGAAGGTGAATTGATTGGTGGTTGTGACATTATTTTGGAAATGTTCCAAAAAGGTGAACTACAGCCATTAATTAAAGAAGCGGCCGCACGTAACGCGACAGATGAAGCGTAATACTGTATAAAAAAACAGTTTAGCTTGATTTTTTAGGGTCACATTGGTTAATGTGGCCCTAATTTTTTCTGATTTTAGACTGTTATGAGCCGCTTATTCATTGCTGAAAAACCCAGTTTAGCCCGAGCCATTGCTGATGCGTTGCCCAAGCCCCATAAAAAGCAGCAAGGTTTTATTGAATGTGCCAATGGCGATAAGGTAACTTGGTGTATTGGTCATTTACTGGAGCAAGTGGAACCGGACAGCTATGATCCGCGATACAAAAAGTGGAATTTGGCTGATTTACCCATCCTACCCGAAAAGTGGCAATTGAAGCCGCGGAAAACGGCGAGTCAACAATTGGCCGTAGTGCGTAAGTTACTAAAAAGTAGCCAAGAAATTGTCCATGCTGGCGATCCAGATCGCGAAGGTCAACTGTTGGTTGATGAGGTTATCGATTATTGTCAGGTCTCTAAACAAAAGCAGCAAACCATTCAACGTTTACTGATCAGCGATCTCAATTTGCCTGCGGTGAAACGCGCACTTTCAACAATGCGCAGTAATCGTGAATTTATTCCATTGTCGATTTCAGCCTTAGCACGCTCTCGGGCTGACTGGTTATACGGTATGAATATGTCTCGTGCTTATACCTTGCTTGGACAAAAAGCGGGTTATCAAGGGGTATTATCCGTTGGTCGAGTGCAAACACCTATACTGGGTTTGGTGGTCCGTCGTGATGCCGAGATAGCCCATTTTGTCGCCCATGATTATTTTACCTTACACGCATTGATCCCTTATCAAGTCGAAGGGCATGAGTTTGATATTCGAGCTCGCTGGCAGCCTAGTGACGCCTGCCAGCCTTGGCAAGATGAAGAGGGACGAGTGTTAAACCGCGCTTTGGTTGAAAATGTTGCCCGTCGTATTCAACATCAGCCTGCGATTGTTGTGGCGTCAGAACAAACGCAAACTAAGCAAGCAGCACCACTGCCTTATTCATTATCGGCCTTACAAATTGATGCTGCCAAGCGCTATGGTTTGAGTGCTCAACAAGTATTAGATATTTGTCAGTCACTGTATGAAAAATACAAGTTAATCACTTATCCACGTTCCGACAGTCGTTATTTACCTAAAGAACATTTAACTCAGGCGGATACGATACTGACGGCGATTGCTCATAATCTTCAGCCATTACAAACTGCGGTCGCCGGTGCAGACCGTACATTCCGTTCTAAAGCGTGGAACGACAGTAAAGTTGATGCGCATCATGCGATTATTCCTACCCCTAAGCAAAGTGCTGTACATGGACTTTCTGCTGCTGAGCAGAATATTTATCAGTTAATTGCTCGCCAGTACGTACTGCAATTTTATCCTCCCGCAGTATACGCTGAAGCTAAACTCGTATTTACCATTGCGGGAGGAACCTTTATTGCTAAAGGCAGACAATTGGTGTTCGCAGGCTGGAAAAGTGTCATAGGCCAACAAGAGCAACCTGAGGATGGAATTGATACTGTGCCGCCGCTACCAAAGGGGACATCGTTGATCTGTCGCGAAGGAGAGATGAAAACTTGCCAGACCGAACCGCCGCGTTATTTTACTGAGGCAACGTTATTGCAAGCGATGACGGGGATCGCCCGCTTTGTTGAAGATAAAGAGCTTAAGAAAATTCTTCGTGAGACCGATGGGTTAGGCACTGAAGCCACTCGAGCTGGCATCTTAGATACGTTATTCAAGCGTCAATTACTGACACGAGAAGGAAAACAGATAAAAAGTACTCCGGCTGGCAAAGGACTGGTGGAGGCGCTACCGCTGCAAGCCACTTATCCTGATATGACCGCTCATTGGGAGCATCAACTGCAAGCGATGGCAGAAAGAGGTCAAGCTTATCAACCCTTTATTGAAGATCTTGAGCGACAAATTAGCCAATGGATAGAGCAAGTGAAACAACAACCTGTCCCCGCCTCGTTGCGAGCTTTACCGCCGGTTAAGCGACCTGCATTTAAAACCAAGAAAAGGTCGACGAGCAGTAAAAGAAAAAGCCCGCCTGCACGTTGTTCAACCCCATAAAGGCGTTATCGCGCGGTGATTCACCATTGATTGATGAGGACGTTTAAGGTTTGTTGCGTGAAAGTTAGAATAAATCCACATAAAAATAATGGTCCTGTTGCATAAGCGGTAAATGTTTTCCATAGTAAGCTCCGGTTCTTGGATGAATATCACAAAGAATCAGGATGGAATCATCATACAGAGGCAAAAATGCCCGTCATTACGCTTGCGCTAGGAATACACTATGTTAAAGATACTTAGAGCCCTCAACGTTCGTCAGAAAATCTTGGTGATCGAACTCATTTCTCTGGCCATTATTGTGCTTATCAGCCTCTACGGGGTAAGTAAGTTACGAGAAATGGCCTTTCAAGAACGCCAACAAAGTGTTGAAAATCAAGTCCAATCAGTGGTCAGTTTAGTTGATTATTATGCTCGTTTAGCACCAAGAATTGGTGAAGAAGAAGCTAAGCAACGAGCGATCGAAGCGATCAAGGCACTCCGATATGACAATGGTAACTATTTTTGGGTGATGACGGCTAATGCTCGTCTAGTACTGCATCCTCTGCGCCCAGAAATGACCAATCAAGATATGAGTCAGGTACGTGATGGTTCTGGTCGTTTTCATTGGCAACAAATGGCACAGGTTGTTCAACGTCAAGGCGCTGGGTTTGTCGAATACACTTTTGTGCCACCGAATGGTCCGATTGAGGACAAAATTTCCTATGTTGCACAAGCCAATGGTTGGAATTGGGTCATTGGTACCGGCGTTATCGTTAACGATATCAATCAAACGGTGTATCACAATGCCTTATTTTATGTTGGCTTTGCTTTGGCGGGCGTGGTGATTACTTTACTGTTTTCGAGCATTATCGGTAAAAACATTACCGACCCTCTGGCTCTGTTTGTCACCAAAGTACAGCGGGCAGCGCAAGGGGATATGACGGTGCGTTTTAATCCTAAAGGACGGGATGAGATTGCTAGTTTAGGGCGTTCGATAAATTCAATGATCGAAAGTACCCATCAAGCTTTAATTACCGCCAAGCAGTCAGCGATGAATGCCGCTGAGATGGCGTCGTCAATCGCTTCGGCCAGTGAAGAAACCGCAACCAGTACCCAATCGCAGCGCATGCAATTGGAGCAGTTAGCGACCGCCATGAATGAAATGAATGCGACCATTCGCGATGTGGCGCAAAATGCCGAGCAAACCGCCGCTTCGACCGACGATGTCGCCAATCAAGCGTTAAGTTGTAATAGCATGATGGAGAGAACGGAGCAAAATATCGAACAGCTATCTCAAGAGGTCTCGCAAACCGATCAATTGGTTGAAGCGCTGCGGAATGATGTCGCGGGGATCAATGAAATTGTTGATGTGATTCAAGCCATCTCTGAACAAACTAACTTGTTGGCTTTAAATGCGGCGATTGAAGCCGCTCGGGCAGGAGAGCAAGGTCGCGGCTTTGCGGTGGTTGCTGATGAAGTGCGTCATTTGGCTGGCCGTACTCAGCAATCGACGCATCAAATTCAGCAAACTATCGAGTCCTTAATTGCCAGAGCGGGCAGTGCGTCACAGGCAATGAAGCAGTGTCATAGTCGTGTGACAGAAAATGTTCAAACCGCAACCGAAACTAAGCAAATGTTAAAACAGATGGTGACAGAGCTGACTCGAGCGAATGACATGGTGACCCAAATTGCCACCGCGGCAGAGCAGCAAGATACCGTAGCTGAAGAGATGAACAGCAATGTCAGTCATATTAATCTGTCGGCTGATCATATTAGCCAATCGGCGCAAGATTTGGCTGAACAAAGCCAGCATCTGGCTGATAGTGCTAACCAATTGGATGAGCAGTTACAGCGTTTTAAAGTATAACAACCGAGTTTATATCGGTTGTTATTGAGTCGGATAAAGACAACAAAGTGGAGAAGAGCTCTCCACTTTGTTATTGCCCTAACGTTGAATATTAAGAGCTAACCCCATTAAATCACTGCTTGACGGACCTTGGCAGAGATCCATTCACTTACGACGACCGTTGCCAAGACGACTAAAATAATCAAGGTGACTTGAGGCCAAGCGAGGACATTTAAACTAGATTGCAATTGCATGCCGATGCCACCCGCTCCAACTAAACCTAAGATCGCACTTTCGCGAATATTAATATCCCAACGAAAAACACTGATCCCAAAAAACGTAGGTAATACTTGCGGCACAATCGCATAATTTAAAACCTGTGCTTGACTTGCCCCCGTGGCGGTTATTGCTTCAATTTGAGTCAGTTCGGTCTCTTCAATGGCTTCATACAATAATTTGCCGACAAAACCGATGGATCGCAGTGCAATGGCTAAAATGCCAGCCAGTAGACCAGGGCCAAGAATCGAAACCAGCAGCAGTGCCCAGATCAAAGAGTTAATTGAGCGAGAGGCGACAATGACAAACAAAGCAATTGGTCTCACCAATACTCTAGAGGGTGTGGTATTACTGGCGGCTAAAAAAGCCAATGGCGTAGCCAGAATGACGCCCAGTAACGTACCTAAGGTTGCCATATTGAGCGTGTCCCACAATGGCGACCATAAGCGCTCCATATAAGACCAACGGGGAGGAAAGGCTCTGTCTATTAAATCAGCAGCGGCTTGAGGAGCATCGTAGACGAACACCCACATGGTATGTTCTGTCATGATATTCCAGCAATAAATAAACAAAGCCAGCAGTAACATCCAACCAACCCAAAGTAACAATTGAGTCTTTGGCGTACGATATTGCCAAGTTAGGCTTGAGTTGAGAGGATTCATTTCACGTATTTCCGTAGATAGCCAGAAGCATATTCACTGAGCATCACTATCGCAATAATCAGTAAGAGAATGGCGCCAGCACTGTCATATTCGTAGCGCGAGAGAGAGGTATTGAGTGTTGCGCCAATGCCACCGGCTCCAACAATGCCGATTACGGCACTCTCACGAAAGTTAATATCGAGTCGGTATAAGCACAACCCAAGTAGACGCGGTAACACCTGTGGCTGAATAGCATAATTAATCCACTGTAACCATGATGCGCCAGTGGCTTTAATCGCCTCAATAGGGGCGGGGTCGATGCCCTCAATTTCTTCTGCCAGTAATTTACCGATAAAACCAATCGTGGCGAAAGTTAAGGTCAAAAAGCCAGCAAAAGCACCAAAGCCAAATAAAGCGACGAAAAAGATTGCGACGATAATTTCTTGTAAAGAGCGACTAAGAGCAATAAAAGCGCGACAAATCATATAAACCCAAGTTGGACTTAAGTTGCGAGCTGCGCCAAGTCCAACCGGAATCGCTAAAGCAATACCCACCACAGTGGAAGTTAAAGTCATGGTTAAACTTTCGATCATTCCAGCGGAAATATCTCGCCAGCGAGTGGAAAAATCAGGCTGTAAGAATCCACCAATAAAGCGCTGTGCCCGTTCTAATCCTTCGTAAATCCTTAGCCAGTTAATATCTATACTGCCAATCGCGAACCATAAATAGATTAGGCACAAAAGAGTAATCACCCATCGCCAAACGCGACTTTTAATGATCTGTGGCGGTTTGCGCCATTGAGTTGAATAAGGTACTGGGTTCATGCATTCACCAATGAACGATGAGCTTGAGAGGCCAGTTCTGTGTCAAGGGATGATTCTGGCTGCCGCATGCTGGTCCAATCCTCTTCACCGTAAATTCGAGTCAATACACTTTCTGTTAGCTGCTGTGGAGATCCATCGAACACCACCTCACCGGCTTTTAAGCCAATAATTCGGTCGGTAAACTGCTGAGCGAGAACCACATCATGAATATTAATGATCGCTGGTAAGCCACGTTCGTTGCACATTTCAACCAATAAACGCATCACTTGGCGACTGGTTTTAGGATCTAAGCTCGCGGTTGGCTCGTCAATCAACAGCAGTTCTGGATCTTGAGCTAGAGCACGAGCAATACCTACCCGTTGGCGTTGTCCGCCAGATAATGCATCGGCTCTTTTGTCAGCATGTTGAAGTAAGCCCACACGATCCAGTAGACGATAAGCGTTGCTGATGTCTTGTTCGGGGTATTGTCGCCAAAAGCTGCGCCAAAACGAGACATAACCTAATCGTCCCGAGAGGACGTTCTCCATCACCGTTAAGCGATCAACGAGGGCATATTCTTGAAAGATCATGCCAATTTTTCGTCTTGCTTGTCGTAACTGAGTTTGAGAAAGTTGATTGACCGTTAAGTCATTTAAAATAATTTGCCCGTCACTGGGCTCGACTAAGCGATTAATACAGCGAATTAAGGTTGATTTCCCAGCTCCTGAAGGGCCAATTAAGCCAACAACTTGCCCTTTAGGCACACTGAATGAAACGTTATTGAGGGCCTTATCGCCCGTTGGGTAAGTTTTGGTTAATCCATTGATGGTCAGCATGAATCCACTCCTTGATGATAAAAAGCGCCAGATGATCAGTATCATCTGGCGTTTAAGGGTTAACGACAGGTGTATTGAACCCCCATGGCTTGATCGATTTCACGCACCACAGACCAGTGTTCTTTGAAGGTAATAGGAATAAACTGTGCTTCACCCGACTGAGAGAATTCTTTTTCCATCGCTGTACCTTTCCAATCAAAACTGAAAAAGGCTTGGCGGATTTTTTGTTGTAAATCTGGGTGTAGGTTGTAAACCACGCCATAACCTGTGGTTGGGAAACTTTCCGATTTAAAGATCGTGTTATAGCTGTCTGGGTTAATCACGTTTCTTGCGACCATGCGCTTGGCAACAGAATTGGCAATGGCAGCAGCATCATAGTCGCGGTTAACCACGCCTAAAATGGAGTTATCGTGAGCACCCGAGAAGGCGGGGGTATAATCTTTGCCTGCGGTTAATTGATAACTCGCTTCAAGTAGCGCTTGTGGCGCTTTAAATCCCGAGTTAGAGGTTTCTGCAGTAAATGCCAAGGTGCGACCACGCAGATCTTCAATCTTTTCAATTCCAGACGTTGGGTAGGTAATGATTTCCATTTCATAACCGTAGCTGCCGTCTTCTCTGGCCATCATCGCAAAAGGACGAAAACCCGCGCACGCGACGGCTAATGGGTTTGAACCTGTGTTAAATCCAGCGATGTGTAAACGTCCTGAACGCATGGCTTCAATTTGTGCGGCGTTAGAGTTAACTGGAAAAAATTGAACTCGTTTGCCAGTCACTTTAGCCATATGGTCTAAAAATGGTTTCCAGACATCCGCGTAAACCGCGGGATCTTCGACGGGCGTATAAGCAAAAATCAATGTTGATGGGTTCACCCAAGCTGACGCATTACTGGGGATATCGGCGACCAGATCACCATCATTATCTTTATAGCGTGAATCGAGCGAGAATTGTGCGTGAGCAAGTGGCGTTGCGATTAACGCCAGTGCGACGCATTGAGCTAACAATTTCATGATAAAACCTCAGGTTGTCGTCCTTAAACAAGTTGGTACACGGTAGAAGGGAAAGGTGACTTTTATGTGAATAAACCGTTAAGGCTTGATGACAATGATTATTTTTAGTGATGCGTAATGGGTAAAAGACTGGCGTTGTACTTACTTTTGATGGGGGATGCTGCGATGCTCACAAAGGTCGTCATTGGCTTTCCCCATCGAGTGATCAGCTATGATAGATTATAAGTTGCTTATCAACGTAAGTTTAAAAACAGCGGTTTTATGTACCTGAGCTGCTTATCTCTGGGTTAAAAAGAGTAATCATTATGATGGATCGTTTATTTGGTAGTAGTCGATTTTTAGTGTTAGCGGTTATCGTGACCAGTTTTGTTGCTGCGGTGATCTTATATCTCGTTGTGCTGTCGATTATGTTCGGTATTGTCAGTAATTTGTGGGGCGGAATTCCATCTGGCGTTACTCAAGGCAAAATGTTGGCGGTGAGGTTGCTAAAAGTCTTAGATATCTCACTGATTGCGATTACCTTTCAAATCATTGCCGCCAGTTTATATCGTCTTTTTATTCGCCCATCAGCTTTGGAGGCGAGTCCCTTTCTTTCTGCCCTCGCGATTAGAAATTTTCATGATTTAAAAATCACTTTATTGCAAGTGGCGGTGGTGATCATGATCATTCTTTTCCTTGAGCATTTGGTGGAAGTGGGTGCCAGTATTGAAACGCTGTATTTAGGCGCAGGGATGAGTATGGTGATTGCTGCGGCGATTTGGGCGTGGAAATCGATGAAGTAACAGTAAATGGACAAATTTTACTCGTATCACTGGCAAAACGCGCGATGATGAATTAGTATAATCTAAATAAGCATTTGCTAATCATTGTGGTGGGGGGATTGTAATGAAACCTAATGTTCATGAATTTTTTGATGCTAACACGTTTACTTACAGTTACGTGGTGGTCGACCCGAGTTCATCGAAATGTGCAATCATCGACTCTGTGCTGGATTACCAACCAGCATCAGGCAGAACATCTTATGAGTCCGCCGATAAAGTGGTCGCCTTTGTTGAACAACAAGGCTTATCAGTGGAGTGGATTTTAGAAACCCATGTCCATGCCGATCACTTAAGTGCCGCGCCTTACCTCAAGCAACGACTGGGCGGTAAACTGGCGATAGGTCAACAGATTACCGTGGTTCAAGATACCTTTGGAAAGTTGTTTAACGCAGAACAGGATTTTGCCGCAGATGGCAGCCAGTTTGATCATTTATTTACCGATCAGGAGTCATTCACGGTAGGTAACCTTCAGGCCAAAGCGATTCATACTCCGGGACACACACCAGCGTGTATGACTTACCTGATTGGTGACAGTGCTTTTGTTGGTGATACGCTGTTTATGCCTGATTACGGTACCGCACGTTGTGATTTTCCGGGCGGGGATGCTAAAACGCTCTATCACTCCATTCAAAAACTGTTCACCTTACCCGATGAAACGCGCGTATTTATGTGCCATGACTACAAAGCGCCGGGGCGAGAAGAATTTCTTTTCCAAACCACGATTGGTGAAGAGCGTGTGCATAATATTCATGTTGGTCATGGCGTGGAAGAATCTGCGTTTGTCGCCATGCGTCAAGCTCGGGATGCGACGTTATCGATGCCGACTTTGATCTTGCCCTCGGTTCAGGTCAATATGCGTGCTGGCGTATTACCTCCGGCTGAAGACAATGGTGTTCAGTATCTAAAAATTCCGCTTAATAAAGTTTAACTAACAAGGATAGTCTGATGTTGACATTGATTACATTAACCCCACAACTGACCGTTGCACCGCAAATTGAGCCAAGTGATATCGAACAGATCGCTGGTTTAGGTTTTAAATCGGTGATCAATAATCGGCCCGATGGCGAGGAAAGTGGCCAGCCATTGAATCAAGTGATTGAACAACATGCCGATCAGCTTGGTTTAGCTTATGTTCATTTACCTGTGGTGGGGGGCCAAATTAGCGAAGCTCAGATCCATCAATTTGGTGAATTGTTACAGACGCTCCCTCAACCTATCTTAGCTTTTTGTCGCACGGGAACCCGTTCTAGTATGTTGTGGTCATTGGCAAGTCAAGATAGCGCGATGTTCAGTGAGCGTTTGCAGGTTGCTACCAAGCAAGGCTTTAAGCTTGATGGTCTCGGCGAGCGATTTGCTCAGCGTTAAGCACAAGCGCGGTGAGTTGAAATTAAAGTAAATAGGGATCAGCCAATGAAGCTAGCTTGGCGTCAATATCTGCCCATCGTGACTTGGTTGCCGGAATACACTCGTCAGGCTGCCAGCAAAGACGGAGTGGCGGCGATCATTGTCACCTTGATGCTGGTGCCACAAAGTTTAGCTTATGCGATTGTGGCTGGTTTACCTCCAGTTTATGGCCTATATGCCAGTATTTTACCGCTGGTGGCTTACACCCTGTTGGGGACCAGCAAAACGTTGGCTGTTGGCCCCGTTGCGGTGATTTCGTTAATGACCGCAGAAGCGATTGCGCCTTTACATGATGTTGGGACACACGCTTATGTAACGGCTGCGGCGACGCTGGCGTTTTTATCTGGGCTGATGCTGTTAATCATGGCGGTGTTTCGCTTAGGCTTTTTAACGACGTTTTTAAGTCATTCAGTACTATCTGGTTTTATGACCGCCTCTGGCGTTGTGATTATTTTGGGACAATTACCTAAGTTACTGGGCTTATCAGTAGCCGATGGCTCGCTCAATGAAGTGTTGGCTGCTGTGCACTATCCGACCTTATGGCTGGGGCTGGGGAGTTTAGTACTATTGGTGCTTGGCCGACGTTATTTCTCCTCTTTATTACAAAACCTTGGCTGCTCTGCATCGTGGGCGGGCCATATCACCAAATTACTGCCGGTGATGGTCATGGTCGCAAGCATCTTGATCATTGATTACTTTCCACAGCACACTCAAGGGGTGAGTGTAGTTGGCGCTATCCCGACGGGGTTACCAAGTTTGGTTATGCCCGTGTTTGAAACCAACTTAATGGTTCAACTGTTGCCTGCAGCGCTGCTGATCAGCGTGGTCGGGTTTGTTGAGTCAGCGTCGGTTGGCCAAACGTTAGCGGCGAAAAGACGTCAACGGATTGAACCAAACCAAGAGTTGATTGCTTTGGGTGGGGCGAATATTGCCTCTGCGATACAGGGCGGGTTTCCGGTTACGGGGGGACTTTCTCGCTCAGTGGTTAACTATGATGCGGGAGCGGAAACGCCATTGGCGGGCATGTTGACCGCGATAGGGATTGGCATCACGGTACTGTATTTTACTCCATTGTTTAGCTATCTTCCTCACGCGGTTTTAGCGGCGATTATTATTGTTGCAGTATCGGCTTTGATTGATATCAAAGCCATTTTTACCACCTGGCGCGCCGCAAAAAGCGATGGCGTGGTGATGTTAAGTACCATTGTTGGAGTGCTCTTTATCAATATTGAGTGGGGGATCATCATTGGCGTGCTGCTCTCATTAGTGATTTTTTTATGGCGAACCAGTCAGCCGCACATCGCGGTGGTGGGATTAATCGAAGGTAGTGAACATTTTCGTAATGTGCAGCGTTTTCAAGTTAAGCAAAGTAAAACGGTATTAACTTTACGCATCGATGAAAGCTTATATTTTGCCAATGCCCGTTATTTAGAAGATAAAATCCCAGAGTATTTAGCTAGCTACCCTGAAACCCAGCATTTAGTGTTGATGCTTTCTGGGGTCAATCGTATCGATAGCAGTGCCTTGGAGAGCTTACATTTAATCGCAGAGCGTGTTGCTCAATCGGGTATTACTATGCATTTGTCTGAGGTCAAAGGCCCCGTGATGGATGAAATACAACGCTCAACGTTTTTAGAGCATTTCACAGGGCAAATTTTTATCAGCCAATTTCAAGCTTTTAGCTACTTAACTCAAGCCGAGCATCCCGATGAGGACTGGCGAATCTAACGCTACACCATGGGAAGACTTCTGTGATTAATCTCTCATATCTATCATTTGTGTGATAAACCTGTATAATTCGCCGCCTATCTATACCCTGATGATGTTCACCGATGGCCAGTCCGATGTCGGGGCATCATTACGGTATCAATACCTATTAATTGGTGTGTGACCGTTATCGGTTGTCACCCAACGGCTCGTTCATATTCATACCTAGGAAGACTTCTTTGATCTCTACTGCCAACATCACCATGCAATTTGGTGCAGAACCCTTATTTGAAAACATTTCTGCTAAATTCGGCAACGGTAACCGCTATGGGTTAATCGGTGCGAATGGATGTGGTAAGTCGACATTCATGAAGATCCTCAGTGGTGCGCTGACACCAAGCTCTGGTAACGTGTCGATGACGCCAGGTTTGAAGCTCGGCGTGTTGAGTCAAGATCAATTCGCCTTTGAGCAATTTAGCGTGATTGATACCGTGATCATGGGCGATCGTAAGCTGTGGGAAATTAAACAAGAACGTGAACGAATTTACGCATTACCTGAAATGAGTGAAGCCGATGGCATGGCCGTCGCTGAGCTAGAAAGCGAATTTGCCGAGATGGATGGTTATACTGCGGAAAGTCGCGCGGGAGATATTCTACTGCAAGCAGGCATTGAAGAATCGCTGCATTTTGGTTTGATGCAGCAAGTCGCTCCTGGTTGGAAACTGCGTGTCTTATTAGCGCAAGCTCTGTTTGCTAACCCCGATATTTTATTGCTTGATGAGCCGACCAACAACTTGGACATTCATACCATTAACTGGTTAGCAGAAGAGTTGAAGCAGCGCAAATGTACCATGATCATCATCTCTCACGATCGCCACTTCTTAAATGCCGTCTGTACCCATATGGCTGATATTGATTATGGTGAGCTACGGATTTATCCGGGTAATTATGATTATTTCTTAGAAGCATCAAGCTTGATTCGTGAGCAACTGCTAGCGGGGAATGCCAAAAAAACCGCTGAGCTGAACGAGTTACAAGATTTCGTCAACCGTTTTGGTGCCAATGCTTCAAAAGCTAAGCAAGCCAGTTCACGTGCCAAGAAAATGGATAAAATTAAGCTTGATGAAGTGAAATCAAGTAGCCGAGTAAGTCCACATATTACCTTTGGTGAAGGAAAAAAACTACATCGCCAAGCCCTTGAGCTACAAGAGTTAGCCCATGCCTTCGATGAAGGGCCATTATTTGAAAAAGGTAACTTGTTGCTAGAAGCGGGAACTCGATTGGCGGTAATTGGTGAAAATGGTGTCGGTAAAAGTACCTTATTGCGCTGTTTAGTCGGTGAATTGGCTCAAACGCAAGGCGTAGTCAAATGGTCAGAAAATGCCTCCATCGGTTATTGTCCTCAAGATAACACCGCCGATTTTGATAACGATTTAACCGTCTTTGAGTGGATTTCACAATGGCGCACCGCAAAGCATGATGATCTAATTGTGCGTGGTATTTTGGGGCGTTTGCTGTTTAGTGCTGATGATGCCAACAAAAAAGCCAAAAGCTGCTCCGGTGGAGAAAAAAACCGCTTAATGTTTGGTAAATTGATGATGTTAGACGTCAACGTTTTAGTCATGGATGAACCAACCAACCACATGGATATGGAAGCGATTGAAGCGCTAAACACGGCGCTAAAAGGTTATAAAGGTACCTTGATTTTTGTTAGTCATGACCGAGAGTTCGTATCTTCTTTGGCGACGTCGATTATTGAAATTAAAGATCAGCGCCTGCAAGTCTTTCAAGGCACTTATAACGAGTATCTTGCCCATCAAGAAAAACTACTCAGCGCCGCTTAGGTTTGTTATACCGATCGCCACGATGGTTAGATAATCGTGGCGGTTCATCTTTATAGTCTTATTAAAGATCGATTGATTGCCACTCAGGCAGTTTTTTAATCGCGATGGTTAATGCATTAAAGCAATCCACATCAATCGCGGTGTGTAGGTTGTCTTGCATTATTGCTAGTGCCTGAGGGATAGGAATCGCACCGCGATATGGCCTTTCAGCGGTAATCGCATCGAAGATGTCAGCGGTAGTGATGATCCGAGTCATTAGTGAAATCTCTTCGCCTGCTAATTGTCGCGGATAACCGGTCCCATCGAGTTTCTCGTGATGAGCGGCTGAAATGGTTGCCAAAGAGCGGAAAGCTGAGATGTTGATTAAGATTTGTTCAGTAAGTGAGGCGTGAGCTTTAACGGCTTCCCATTCTTGATCGTTGAGCTTATCGGGTTTATCCAAAATGGTATTACTGACCCCAAGTTTACCCAAGTCATGCAGCAAAGCCGCGCGTTTTAGCCAACGACGTTGGAGCGGGTCAATACCTAGCTGTTCGGCGATCAAATCAGCATATATCGCTACGCGTTGGCTGTGATCGGCGGTATAGGGACTTTTCGCGTCGACAATTTTGCCAAAGGCACTAACAATATCATCGAAATAATCATCATCGAGATAAATATTCGCTTGAGCCGGAGCCATTGCCATTATACGTTGGCGTATATCTTGCGCTTTGAGCCCATCAACAAACGATTCAGTTTTAGCAATAGAGACCAGAGTATCCACTAACGCTGGGTCAAACCATTGACCACTGCGTGATTGCACTTCTTGTAAAGCGGTTGAGAGATTGTGTTGGTATTGAAATACGTCCACCACTTGAGAGAGTAGGGCGATACGAGAGTAAAGTGGAATTTGTTCTTGCTGCAATTGTTCGGGTCTGCCCTTGCCATCCCAATGTTCATCTAAACTGTGGATACCTAGCGCAACCGGTTCAGAGAAGCGCAGCTCACGAGCAATGTCAGCGCCTCGCGTGCAGCGAGTTTGAATTAATTCTTGTGCGTAATCACCGCCATTTTTCAATATATCCAGCGTTGTGCTGATCCTTTCTATCCAACTTTGCCCAGCACCTGCATGTTTGATGACAAAGTTTATCGCGCTGGATAAGCTGGTGCCGATGGTTTTGTAATTACGTTTAAATGTACGATCATCGGTCATGTATAACTCACAAATTCGCGCCGCGTTACTACTACAGCCCGCATCTTTGAGTAATAAGGTAAAAAACAGATCGTGGCGTTGTGTCTCATCTAGGCCAATCGCTTGGCCAATGTGCATGCCAATCCAGCAGCAACGAATACAATGCTCTGGCGGTTGCCCTTCCGTCATATCGAGTGCGGCAGTTAAGGCTAACATCAGTTCAGAGAGCGGCATGAGGGGCTTAGAATAAGGTTGCGGTATGTGGTTTTCTAATATCGAATTTTCATGCATTAAGGACGGCTCTCAATAGCTTGTTACGGATATCCTTAGCTTAGTCGATTGTCGAGCGGATAGGCGAGAAATCAGCGAGTATCGATAAATCGCACCGCATTAATTTATGCCGTGCGATGTTGATGATTACCCTAAGACTAAGCGTATTGCGCTTCGAGTTGATTGGCTTTTTGATAAGCGGGGTGTGTGGCCAACTGACGCAAATAACGCGCAATATTTGGATAGTGTTCGATGACACCATCTTTGACCAAAATCTCAGCAATAAATGACATCATGATATCAGCCCCTGTGAGTTGCTCGGCGACCAAATAGGTTTTATCTGCTAAAGATTGGTCAAAATAGTGCATTACTTGCGCTGCTTCGTGATCAGCATAGCCTTTTAAAAAGTTGGTTTGACAACCATCTTTTGCGACAAACATCTGTAATAATAACGGTAAAATTGCAGAGCTTTCAGCAAAATGTAGCCATTGTTGATAGTGAACGTAATCAACACTGCCACGTTGCGGAGCAAATTGTCGGCCGTATTTTTCAATTAAATAATCGGTGATCGCCCCCGATTCGGTAACGATCAGTCCATCATCTTCAAGGACAGGTGATTTACCGAGAGGGTGTACGGTTTTTAGTTCGGGCGGTGCGAGAAACGTCGCTTTATCCCGTTGATAAGCGACAATTTGATAGTCGAGTCCCAATTCTTCCAGTAACCAGATAATCCGCTTTGAGCGTGATTGATTAAGATGATGCAGGATGATCATGATTTTTTCCTTTTAGATTGAAAGTGGTTGATTGACTTCAATCACCACTTTGCCAAAGTTTTTACCTTCCAGTAAACCGATAAAGGTTTGTGGTGCATTGTCTAAACCGGAGATGATTTGCTCGCGGTAGTGGATTTTTCCTTGGCTAAGCCATTGACTCATCTCGCGGGCAAATTCGCTATAACGATCGCCGTAATCATCAAAGATGATAAAGCCTTGCATACGAATGCGCTTAGTGAGTAGAGTACCCATCAGTAGTGGTAAGCGGTCGGGGCCAGTAGGTAGCGCGGTCGCGTTATATTGGGAAACTAAACCACAAACAGGAACGCGAGCTGAAGTATTCAGCAGCGGTAATACCGCATCAAAGACTTTGCCGCCAACATTCTCATAGTAAACATCGATGCCTTGTGGGCAGGCTTGGGCGAGTTGCTGAGCAAAATCATCCGCTTTGTGATCAAGACACTCATCAAATCCCAGTACTTGTTTGGCATAACGGCATTTTTCTTTTCCGCCTGCAATACCGACTACGCGACAACCTTTGATTTTGCCAATCTGGCCGACGGTTGCGCCAACAGGGCCAGTTGCTGCGGCGACAACCAAGGTTTCCCCTGCTTTAGGCTGACCAATATCCAGTAGTCCCATGTAAGCGGTAAAACCGGGCATCCCCATCACGCCTAATGCATAGGAAGGGGTTATCGGATCTCGCCCCAGTTTCAATATGCCTTCACCATTGGAGATGGCGTAATCTTGCCAACCAGTATAAGCAAGCACCCACTCACCAACAGTAAAGTCTGGGTGATGTGAGGTTTCAACTTGGCATACAGTGCCACCGACCATCACATCATCAATCGCAACAGGTTCAGCATAGGATTTAGCATCGCTCATGCGTCCACGCATATAAGGGTCGAGAGAAAGGTAAATGGTGCGCAGTAATACTTCACCTTGCGCAGGAGTTGGTTTGGCCACGTGCTGTAAACGAAAGTTACTGTCAGTCGGGGCACCATGTGGCCGAGAAGCCAGTACGATTTGGCGGTTGATCGTTTGAGTCATACATCAAATTCCAGTTATCAAATTAGACCAGTCGTCTAATTTTCGTGGGTAAAAAACCGCTATCGAAATAGCGGTATTCTATATAGACAAGCCACTGGTTTAACTTACAGGTTTGCCTTGTAATATTTGCTCGGTGGTAATAAGTGCTTGATCAAGTCCTTGATTATCTTGACGAAGTTTACTCAGTAGGCTCGCGCCAATCCACAAATTATACAACAGTTCAGCGGTTAGCTGGCTGTGCTGAACGTCAATTGAGCCTTCATTGACCCCTTGCTCAATACATTGAGCAATCGCATGGATAATGGCATTCGCCCCATTCAATAGTGCGATGCGCATCGCATCAGAAAGATCAGCGACTTCAGCACTTAACTTCACCACTAAACAACGCTGCGCATGGCACTGACCTTCACTTTGCTCATGCCAGTATTGCCAATAGCGCATTAATCGCTGGTAAGCGGTGCCGTGTTGGTCGGCAAATAGGTCATGAATTCGCTGTGAGTAATCAGCAAAGTAATCATTGATTAATGCTTCGCCAAATTGCTCTTTCGATTTAAAGTAATGATAAAACGAGCCTTTTGGTACGTCAGCGGTTTTTAATAATTCAGATAGGCCAACATTGGTAAAGCCTTTACTCACCACCAGTTGGTAGCCGACATCTAAAATATGTTGACGAGTATCATTGGTTTTCATGTTCATGACGACACTATAAAAATAACTAGACCAGTCGTCTAGTTATTTTTTCATCATTTTAGCTAAATCGGCAAACGGGTTGTAAGTCGCGCTTTGGTGCTCATCAAGCTTAGCGGTTGACTCAACGCCGTAACGTTCATGTTCGAGATACTTTGAATGCTCATGATCGTGACAATATAAGCATAGCAGCTCCCAATTGCTGCCATCTTCCGGATTATTGGTGTGATCATGATCTTTATGGTGCACGGTTAACTCGCGCAAGTTGGAGTACACAAATTCCCGAGCACATTTACCACATACCCATGGGTAAAGTTTGAGCGCTTTTTCTCGGTAACCACTTTCTTTACGTGCGTAATTGGCACTCGAACCGTAAAAATCCGACGACATATTGCATTCCTATCTTTAAATTTTCTTTGACGATATTAAAGACTAAAAGCCGCCGCAGAGCAAAGCTTGTATGAGGTTTTTGTCGGAGAGAAAGCGCTCAGGGCTAGGTTTTGCCTAATAGAGGGTGACTAACAGCTAAACTGTGATTGTCACCGCCACCAAAGCATGATCGGTACTAAAACTATCATCAGCAAAACTTGGGTTAACTAAATGCTGATCCAAAACCGTATAGCCGCTGATATTGCCTTTAGGGGCTGTTGATAAGGGAGAAAAGTCGGCGGAAAGTAGAATGTAGTCGAGCACCGATCCCGTGGCCCCTGCATAATAAGTCGCTTGGCGCATTTGCCCGGTTGCTTCGCTATAGATATCCCAACTGTCGTAAAACACATAATCACTCAGAGGATCTTGCGTTTCTGGTTTACGATACAAAGCTTGAGACATCAAACCTTGAAACTCTTCATGATGCAAAGGCTTATTAAAATCCCCCATTAGTACAAACGGGCGCTGAGTTTTTTGGCGAGTATGAATAATATATTGATGGGTTAAATTGACTTCAAAGCCACGCTGCACGGTAGATAACCAACGGCCAAGAGTTTCTTGTTGCCATTCTTCCACCAGATTGTTCGGAGCTTGGGCGGCTTCCGTAGCGCGCTGAGATTTAAAGTGCACGACATACACATCGATAGCCCCAAGTTTTGGGACTTCAATCGTCGCGTGCAGAGGAATACGATGAAAACTGAACGCTTGGTTTTGCTCAGGGAGAACAGCTTGTAATGGGCTTACTTGGGTTAAAGGGTAACGAGAAGCCAGCGCGACCACTGGATGGCGATAAATGTAGTCATCTTCAATCATTGGACTATCGACACACACCACGTGCGGGTAACCCAGAGCATTCATTTGTTGGCGTAGCGCTGCAAAACTGAACACTTCTTGAAAACCAATCACATCCGCGTTCAACTGCTGGATTTTAGTTGCAAACCAAGCGTTTTTTTTCTGCCACTGTTCATTGGTGTATATATTATCAAATTGATAAAATGCGTTGGGCGGCTCTAAGTAGTTAAACAGGTTAATCGTGGCCAAGGTTATCGTCATAAGTATTCTCGTCAGTCGCGTTTAAATTGATCTTATACCTCCTTTAAAAGGACACACACTATACCTCCTTTAAAAGGACACACACCAAAAGTATGAAAAAAGAATGATTTTTAGTTTTTTGGTGATTCGGTAGCACATTTATGCATCATTTATTGCTAAGGTTCCTTCACGTTTAATGGAGGACACTACTTTGACCACCGCTCGACAACAACTGGTTTCTACGGATGTAACATCTTATTATCACTGCGTTTCTCGCTGCGTGAGGCGTAGCTTTTTATGCGGTAAAGATACCTTGACCAATCGTTGTTATGAACATCGAAGAGAATGGATAGAACAA
Organism: Vibrio sp. A11; assembly: GCF_013048705.1. NCBI lineage: Bacteria > Pseudomonadati > Pseudomonadota > Gammaproteobacteria > Vibrionales > Vibrionaceae > Vibrio > Vibrio sp. A11. The sequence continues at coordinate 129,299 of NZ_VHSI01000004.1, forward strand.
AAAATCTATTCGTTAACGAACGTCTATTGCATTGATATTTGTGCATACGCCATTATGAGTAATCATTATCATCTGGTTGTAAATATTAACCAAAATAGAGCATTAAAACTCACATTTCATGAAGTCGTTGAACGTTGGAGCCAAGTGCACAAGCTACCGTTTTTGATTCAACGTTGGCAAAATAAACAACTCACTAGCCTAGCTGAACAAACGCGCTGCATTGAACTAATTGAAGTTTGGCGGGAAAGGTTATCGAGCTTGAGCTGGTTTATGAAAGAGCTCAATTACGATATTGCTTGTAAAGCTAACCGAGAAGACAATTGCACTGGACACTTTTGGGAGAGCCGTTTCAAAAGCCAAGCACTACTTGATGAAAAAGCATTGGTAGCGGCAATGGCTTATGTTGATTTAAACCCGATTCGAGCGGGGATCGCTGATACCCTAGAAACCGGTGAATTTACTTCGATAAAAGCCAGAATAGATGCACTAAATAAAAATTTAGCGACAGCGCCTTGTTTGCATCCCTTTATTGGTAACCCAACTAATGAGCCGCGAGAGGGGATCCCTTTTCGTCTGATGGATTATTTAGAGTTGGTTGACTGGACCGCTCGCCAATATCGAGACGGCAAAGCGTCGATGAGCGATAAAATGCCAAATATCCTGTCACGGTTAAGTTTTAATTCAAAGGATTGGCTAAAAATCTGCACTAGTCTAGAGAAGTCGCGCGCGACAGCTATCGGTACTCGGCCTCAGGCGGTAATAGCGAAAGTGCTTCTGAAAAAACAAAGAGTACAGCTTTATCTCTTGGAATAAGCAACCTAACAACTGCTAAAGTCTAGTAAAAACGAGCCAGTAATTGTGCTGGTGGTAGTCCCTTCTTTTGAAATCACCCAACTATTTGATGTTTTACTTTTATATCTAAGTAAGGCCGTTTCTGAATCGCACATCAAGGTTAGTTTTTAAATCGATCACAGCGTTATCGAATGTATTTATAAGTGTATGTCCTTTTAAGCGGCCAGGCAGCATTATGGCCAAGAGAAAAATGTAGGTGTGTGTCCTTGATAAAGATGCTTGATAAAGATGTAGTGCAACAGGAATGGAAATACGTGTATAAAACACGTTATTGCTCAATTTAATCAAATACATATGTATCACCTACTTGTATTAGGTGACATTTGATCGTCTTAAAAAGAGAAAAGCCCTTGATTACTCAAGGGCTTGAATGTGGCGGAGAGATAGGGATTTGAACCCTAGGATAGCTATTAACCATCGCCGGTTTTCAAGACCGGTGCTTTCAACCACTCAGCCATCTCTCCGTGTGGCGCGAATAATATAAGGCTTCTTAGTGCTTGTAAAGTCCCTTTGATTTCAAGTGAATAAAATACGAGCAAAAAAGGCATTTTTATTTCCTTAACTGGCTCAAACCAACCAGTAAAGTGATATTCATGCTGGCTGGTTTGAGTTTTATCGCTGTTATTCAGTAACTTTTCCTCCGACTTCGGCATGGAGTGGCCAGTCGCCACTTTTAACTAAGTTGCGAGTAAACTCGGCGCTGTGTGCTAAGTCATAATTGTGTTCAATACAGGGTGAGTATGCGATCACTAAAGATGGACCTTGGTGTTCACCCGCGGCTTTTAAGGTCTTAATGGTGTGATTCATATTAGCCGCGAGTGCAATTCTGGCCACATAAACACCGGGGACGTGGCGGTAAAGCTCAATCAAATCTTTCGCTGGATTTGGATTAGGCTCGCTGCATAATTTCGCCGTTTGGCCTTGCGGGGTTGATTTAGACTTTTGTCCCCCAGTATTGGCGTAGCATTGAGTATCAAGCACTAATATGTTGATGTTTTCGCCACTTCTTAGTACATGATCGAGTCCACCGAATCCAATATCGTAGGCCCAGCCATCACCACCGATTAGCCATACTTGTTTTTCGACTAAGTAATCCAAAAGAAGATGCAGCTCAGCATGTTGAGGTTGTGCTTCAATCTGATTTTGCAAAGCTTGAATTTGCTGGCGACGTTCAGGAATATTCAACGCTTGAATGTTATCCGAACCTCCTTGTTGGGCTAATACATGCTCTGCTCGTGATTGAAGGGCTTTGACAGCCAGTTTCATACCCAGACCAAACTCGGCATTATCTTCAAATAAGCTATTGGCCCATGCCGGCCCTCGTCGATCCGCATTTTGACTATAAGGTGTTGTCGGTAAGTTACCACCAAAGATAGAAGAGCATCCGGTTGCGTTAGCAATGTATAGTCTATCCCCAAACAGTTGAGTTAGGGTTCGAATATAAGCGGTTTCGCCACATCCAGCGCAGGCATTAGGGTATTCAAAGTAAGGCTCAACATGTTGAAGCGTTTTGACATCAATACGTTCTTGTTGATAAATATTTTGTGTTGGTAAGGCTTCAAAGCGTTCAAATTGACCTACCTCCTGATCGTAACAATCGGGTTTGGCGACCATCATCAAGGATTTACGTTCAGGATTTTTCTTATCTTTACCCGGACAAACGTTCGCGCATAGCTGACAGCCAGTACAATCGTTGGGTGATACTTGCAAAGTGTAGATAGCATCTGGTTGATGACGAGAGCGGTAAGGCATGGTTTTTAATGGTGATAAATCTTCGCCTTCTATTGGTTCGACAATTCTCGCTCGAATGGCTGAGTGCGGACAAATCGCGACGCAGTAACCGCATTGAGTGCATAAATCTTCCGACCAGACAGGTAGCTGCTCGGAAATGTCTCTTTTTTCGAGATGCGATGTGTTGGTTGGCCAGCAGCCATCTGCGGGAAAGGCAGACACTGGCAAGCTATTTCCTTGTCTAGCGAGCAGTTGTTCAACTAACGATAAGGGCTCTGCAGAAGCACATGGCGTAGGGGCGATAAAGCTAGAGGCGACATGAGCAGCAAAAGGATTGTAATTAATATTCTCTGGTGTGGCTTCGATACACGCAATACTTCGTGTAATCAGCTCGGCCGATTTTCCTTGCAACTGTTGTTCACATAGGTTGCGCAGTTGGGTAAGCAGGGCTTGGTTATCTTGTTGATTGGTTAACAGTAGGGTAGTGGCGACCTGCATGACCACACTGGTTTTATTGTTAAGCTGATGTTTTGCCACCAGTTGATCGGCATCAAGGGTGATCACGCGAATTTGTTTCGCTTGAATTACGGCTTGTAGTGACGTCGGAATTTTATACCACAGCTCACTGCCTGTTTTATTGGTATTGATCAGTAAAATGGCACGATGAGCGAGGTGAGTACTAATGTCTATATCCCGTAATAACCCTTCTTGGCTCAGTGAAATGAGCTGCGCTTGACGGATTGGATAAGGCGTTCGAATCGGCTGTGATGAAAAACGTAAGTGAGTGGTGGTAATATTCCGTGATTTTTTTGAATCGTACTCAAATTGCGCATTGACGTTCGATTGATAATGTTGACCTAAAACCTTAAGCACATTTTTCCCAGCGGAAACGCTGCCATCTCCCCCATAACCATACATCAGCACTTGTTGTAAATGGTCGTCATTATGAGTGAGTTGGGCGATGGGTAAGTTGAGATGTGTCTTGTCATCGGAAATACCGATCACAAATTCTCTTTTTTGTTGCGCTTGAGGAGCCGAAAGCATATTAAAAATTTGCTCAGCATCTTCAGGATAAAAGGGCTTTCCGGCTAACCCGTATCGACCACGATATAAAGTAATCGAGCGAGGCTGGGTTTGTAATGCATGTAATACATCAAGATATAACGGTTCTCCGCTCGATCCTGGCTCTTTGGTTCTGTCTAGCACTGCGATTTGTTGCACGGTATTTGGCAGGGCTTCTAATAGCGCTTCACTGGGGAAGGGGCGATAAAGATGTATGCTGATCACGCCAATTTTCTGGCCGAGATTGACCTGTTGATCAACATAGCTTTTCAGGGTTTCGGTGACTGAACCAAGTGCCACAATAACCTGAGTCGCTTGTGGGTGACCAGTATAGCTGACTAAATGATATTGTCGTCCAGTATGCGCGGCAAAGTCATCCATGATGCTTTGTACGATAGATGGCGTTTGTTGATGATAGCTATTTTGCGCTTCTCGGCATTGGAAATAGCTATCACTGTCTGCGGTTGCACCACGTAGGCTTGGCCTATCAGGGGTTAAGGCTCGCTGACGAAACGCAAGTAGATCATCACCGGAAAGTAATTGCTTAATGGTTTGCTCATCGAGAGGAATAAGATTAGTCAGAGCATGTGAAGTGATAAATCCATCAAAAAAATGAATAAACGGTAACCGACAACGCAAAGAAGAAAGCGTCGCAATCAACGCCATATCTTGCGCTTGCTGGCCATCCGTTGCACATAACATGGCAACACCGGTCTGTCTCACGCTCATCACATCTGAATGATCACAAAAAATTGATAAAGCATGAGTGGCTAAAGCACGCGCCGCAACATGAATCACACATGGTGTGAGTTCACCAACCAGTTTATATAAGGTTGGTATCATCAATAATAAACCTTGTGATGAGGTAAAGGTTGTTGCTAACGCCCCACTCATTGCGCTGCCATGTACAACAGCAATGGTTCCTGTTTCCGATTGCATTTCAATCAGCTGAGGCACTTCCCCTAAAAGATTAGGCCGTTTTTGTGCTGCCCATGACTCACATTTTTCTGCCATAGTTGTGCTTGGGGTGATCGGGTAAACGGCGATCACTTCACTCAATTGGTAAGCAACTTGAGCTACCGCGGTATTAGCATCAGTAATCCAATTCATCACTCTGGAACCTCTGGTTAATCACAATGGTTGTGACTTAAGGCTAAACAAGTATGATTCCCTCACATAACGTGACGAAAACACGAGAAATAAAATGGTTAAGATGCAGAACATGCTGAAAAAGTACGATGGATATAAAATCATCATACTGATATTGCTGTACGGTTTGATAACCGTCATCGGGGTGATTTACCGTCAAGTTATGATAGAGACCGATATGGCGATGTTGTTCTTATTACTCAACATCTTAAGCGCATCGGTACTTCGGCCTAGCTATGCTTATATAATGACTTTAGCTGGGGTCATTATCTTTCATTACTTTCTGTTACCGGATTATCATTCGTTCCGATTTCAGAATGCACAGCACATCATTACTTATGCGGTGATGGTCTTTAGTGGGATATTCGCGATCAATATAACACAGTCACAACGGAAGGAAATACAGAAAAATAAACGCTTGCAATATAAGCATAAAAAATATTATCAGTTAGCTTGCCATCTTTCAGCGCTGCGCACTAGTGAGCAAATCGCGCAAGCAACGGTACAGTTTTTGAATAAAGAGTCAGCATTACGTGGCGCTGTGTTTTTATCTTCCCCAGACTGGCGACTGGTCGCCCAGCATGACAAATGGACTTTGCCAGATATCGACAGTTGGCAGCCTAATCAGCCGTTATCAGCGGCATCGGTATATTGGCTAAAAGATCGTGAGAGAGAGTTGGGAGCACTAGTGATACAAACCGATCAGCCGCCACAACGTGTTGAGCCTTGGGTTTTGTCTTTATTGAGTTTGTCGTTAGCGCGATCTCAGGCCAATCAAGCGTTAGCTCAAGTGGAGGCCACCAATCAATTAGAATCGATGCGCAGTACCTTATTAGCGTCAGTTTCTCATGATCTTAAAACACCCTTAGGGACGATTATTGGCGCGGCAACGACCTTAGCAGATAACGGTGTTGTTTTATCTTCGGTGATTCGAGATGAGCTATTACAGTCCATTGCCGAGCAAGGGCGGAGGTTGAATCGTAGTTTAACTAAATTGCTCGACATTACCCGTTATACCACAGGTGCTTTGGTCCCTAAGCTTGATTGGGTTGAGCCAGAAGAGCTGATTGGCAGCGTATTAGCGAGTCTGAACTCGCGACTGACATTCCATCACATTCAGTTTACCAGTACGCCGATGTTGGTGGAATTGGACAGTTTGCTGATTGAGCAAGTTATTTTAAATTTACTTGAAAATGCCATTAAGTATACTCCGCGAGGCAGTCAAATTACGATCACGACCGATTATACTAACGGACGGTTTATTTTAACGGTAGCGGATAATGGGCCGGGCGTGCCGGAGCCAGAATTAATACGTATTTTTGAACGATTTTATCGACTCAATGATCAGCAAAAAGATGGTACTGGGTTGGGCTTGGCAATTTGTCAGGTGATTATTTTAGCTCACCGAGGTGAGATCAGCGCGCATAACCTTGCGGGCGGAGGCATCTGTTTTAATGTGAGTATTCCTTGTCGATTGTATGATTTAAAGGAACTGTATGAACAGTGAAATAAAAGTCTTAATTATTGAAGATGAAGCACCTATTCAGCGTTTTTTAAATGTCCTGATCACGGGTTATCAATATCAGGTCAAAACCGCCTCATCGGCAGAGCAGGGGGTTGCGTTGATCGCCAATTGGAATCCCCATCTTATTTTATTAGATTTAGGATTACCGGATAAAGATGGGATTGAGCTGACCAAAGAGCTGCGTAGCTGGACACAGACCCCTATCATTATCATCTCAGCTCGAGAGCGAGAGACGGACAAAGTACTCGCCCTTGATGCTGGTGCTAACGATTACTTGACTAAGCCATTTGGGAGTGAGGAATTGCTGGCAAGAATTCGGGTTGCCTTGCGTCTATTTGAACAACCCGATCAGCAGGAGTTAGTGCAGTATCAATTTGGTCGAGTCGTGATTGATTTAGCTTTACAGCGTGTGACCAAAGATGGACAAGTGGTTAAGTTAACGAAAACCGAATACAACATTCTTAAATTACTGACCAAAAACATGGGTAAAGTTTTGACTCATAAACAAATTTTAAAAGAAGTATGGGGCAGTAACTATATTGAGCATCACCATTATGTACGTATTCACGTCGCTCAATTGCGTCATAAAATCGAAGATATTCCTGCTCAACCGAAACACATTATTACTGAAACAGGGGTGGGTTATCGTTTGGTGGATGAGGTTTGATAGTTAAGCACTGACTCGCATCAGATTGACTCGTATGTATCATGCTTAATTATCTCTCTTTATAAAAATTATATACGCCTACGCTTTATCTATACAACATGGATACATCGAATTACTTATAGTAATCACATGCCCACATTATGGTTCGATGGTGTGGGTTTGGGTTAAGTATTCAGACAGGTTGGGCGTGAATCTATAGTGGGATAGTTTGCGAAACACAACACAGAGTAATAACCAGTACATTTTTGTCGACGGATCAACATAACATACAGGATGTAAGTCATACGCGGTATTGTAAGGGTTGTACTGCGTCAAGTGAAAGTTCAAACCTGTAGAGTTGGGAACTACAGCGTTTGAATGGCAGCAATGGTTCAGACCCAAAGAGCTTATAGCGCACCTGTAGCTCAAAAGTCCTTTCCCCCTTTGCTATCACTTTTTTCGATTCAGGGCTCCTCGGAGCCCCTTTTTTTTATCCAAATTCTGCCCCTATTGCAGCCTTTCTGCAATAGGTTTGATTGACCCTCATAGATTAATTATCGAGAGTGATTGTAATCGCTAAAAGTCGAAGAACGGTGGCGATAAGTGGGTCTATTCTGCGGCTCTACCACATTAAATCATCAGGGACGACAAAATCGGCGTAAGGATCTTCTTCATCATGGGCTTGTTTATCTTCTTCTGGTAGAGGAATAATACTGTTCTCATCACGTTGCCAAATTTTCTCAGCGACGATATTAGGAATGATGGCGTAGCTCTCTTCATAACGAGCAATCGCGAGATGACCTTTACTGAGTTGATCGCGAGTCTGGTTATCAACGTAGAGTTTTTTGACTAAGGTTCCATCGGTAAAGTGATATTGAATATCGCCGTTATTGTGCGGCAATTTATTCATTTCAATTAACTGTTTCACTTGAGCGCGAATTTCTTTGGTCAGCAATTGTTCTTTTTGCTGTTTATTTAACGCCTTATCACGTTCTATTTGCTCTTGTTTATTTGCCTCAACGGCGGCTTTTACTTCTCGCGCTTGTACGCGTGATTTCTTCGAACTTTTTTGGGCTTTTTTAAGTTTTTTTTCATTCACAAGGCCCGCTTTGAGCATTTGCTCTTGTAGAGATAGTCGTGTCATGGTTAGTCCAATACAATCAGGTAGTGTTTCGATACGAATTGAAGGCGGCAGTTCAGTACTACATTATGCACTTTAAGCCGATGAGGCTTTTCTTAACGAGCGCTGGTTATTTGCGATAGCTGAGGCGTTCAATTCGTTACTATTAATCAATAACGGCTAAGTGTACCGACTCGTGTTGAGCAAATAAAGCCACAAATCTATTCAAGCGAGTAGAAGTACAAGGCCACCAATTTTTGCTGCTGCAGAAAGGTATTTTCCCGCTGTATAGGCTTTATTCGTTGGTTCTGTGGTTTGATCAGGATGTCCCATTCCTAGCGCACCATAAGTAAAGGCTTTTGCTGTACCCGATTTGGGTTGTGTCTCAGGTTGTTGCTCTTGATGCTCCGAGTCATTGAACTGTTGCAAAGCCGCAAGCAGCGCTTTGCCTTCTTCGGATAGGGTGACTTTATTCGGTTCTGCTTTGGCTGGAAGATCATGAGCATTATCGGTAGTGATTGGCATGACAGAGGAAGCCGTCCCGTTGGCGGAATAGGTCTGTGGAGCACCAGAGGTAACAGGATTCATTCTATTCTCCTTAATCAACAGCAACGCAGTTTGTCGATCTCCGATTTTATATCGGTTAACTTGTGTCCTTACGACGTTAACCTTTAGTTTATGGTACATAAGCAAGTGCTACTTATGTACCATGGCACGCTGTCGATAGCGTGAAATCGTGTCGATAATATCCATATCGGCCAAGCGCAAAAAAACTTGTGCGTTTTTTGCACACTTGGCGAATGTTGATTAATAAGCAAACAGTATGCCTGTTAAATTAATTGGTCGATATTTTAATCACAACTGAGATCTGTGTTGCGATTTTTGAGTCTTTCAATCGCTTGCCATTGGTGAGCCGGTTGTAGATAACGAATCGGCATGGGTAGGACGAGTAACTGAAAATCGCTTGATTGTTCAGTAAGTTGACTGGTTGGGGTGATGATCGCGATGCTTAAATTAGGGTTACGTTGATGAATCGCCGCCGCAGTACCTAATCCTTGCTGAATATGGAAAGCGCCGGCAATGTGTAGCACTTGTTGTTGTGGGTGAGCGGCAAGATAATCGACAATACTTTCCGCCATGGTCTCATCCCAAGTCATTTGGGCGGCAAATTGTTGTTCATGTTGGGTCGGTGTACCATGATGCATTGAGGCCATAAAATGAGCTTTGTAAGGGGAGTCACTGAGGTTAATCTCTTTTGCGACCCAATGACGTTGTTCTGTAGGTAGCTTATCTAAATATTCAATGCCTTGTTGACCAATACAACGAACCATATTTTTTGGCGCATTGGCGGCAATAATGGGTCTTTGATGATGTTTCGCTAATTCAACAAGTGGACGATAATCACTGGCATAGTTTGGCCAAGCGTTACTTTGCTCGATAAGGTATTGTTCACCAATCTCGCCTTGTAAATATTGATCCAGATAAGGTTGGCTATCTCGAGAAAATTGCTCCATAGAAAGGACGATGGGGTGGTGGTGCTCAATCAAAGACCGTAGTAAATCGGCTTGAAACTTATGGATAGCACTGTGGGTATGCCATTCTCCGACTAAGATCACGTCTGCTTGTTTCACCGCATCGGAAAGATTGGACAATGCTAGCCACTCCCCTTGAGGCGAAGCCAGTTGATAGTCGTAAAAGTCACTGATTTGACGAGAGTTCGAAGCGCTACAGCCGATGAGCCATATCGATAGTGCAAGGGTGATAAAAATACGCATAAAGCCTCCAATAATGAGTCAGCAGTCTACTGGAGGCTAAGTTAATTATCAATGTAGTGATAATTATTATCAATTAAACCTTTTGATAAACTCGAATCATAAAATCAGCCTCACATTCAAACTGGGGCGTTAATGGCAGATCGTGGCGTAGTTGGTCACTCGCACGCCAAGCAAAAGGCGTCATTTGTAGCAGATCAAACGCCTCTGGCCCAGAAAGGGGCATAGTATAGTGCAATTGCTGTTGATGTTTTAACTCAAAACCATCGATGATTTCTGCTGTTTCATCATGCAGTTGCACTTGCGGATAGATCAACGCTTTGAGCTGATAAAGGTGGCGAGCAGCAGGGGTGACGGTTATGACTACGCCATTATCGTCAAGAACGCGCTGCAGCTCTTGTGTTTTACAAGGCGCGTAGATACGCACGATAGCATTTAAGGATTGATCGGCAAACGGTAAGCGATGGCTGGAGGCGACAACAAAGTCCACTTGTGGGTAACGTTTAGCAGCAAAACGAATCGCTGTTTTTGAGATATCTAGGCCATAGGCATTGGCTTGTGGATGTTGTTCAAGTAACGCACTAGCAATATATTGGGTGTAATAACCTTCACCACAGCCAATATCGAGTAATTGGTGGTTGGTATTGACTAAGTAACGAGTGCACAGAGTGCTCACTGCGCTGCGCATTGGGTGATAATGAGCTCCATCGAGAAAGCGTCGTCTTGCCTGCATCATTGCTTTGTTGTCACCAGGATCTTTGGATCGTTTATGCTGCACTGGCATCAAATTGACATAGCCTTCTTTAGCTTGATCAAACTGATGATGATTCGCACAGTGATAGCTGCGTTGATGAAGAGTTAGCGAGTGGTGGCACAAGGGGCATTGATAAGTCATAACGCTCTCGAAGAGAAAATCAAGTCGGCAAGTTTAGCGATATTTATTCGAAATAAAAAGGGCGTTACTATCGCCCTAATCAAGATTAAGCGGTAATCCGTGTACTTAGACAGTGAGTTTCACCCGGTTGTAAGACCTTACCTGCAGTAAGACTCGGTGCATGCCAAGTTGATTCGACACAAAGCATGGTCAGATAACCATCGTCTTGCATATCTCCCATCGATTGAGCTCCTTGTGCCCAAGGATTCCAAAGCACAGCAGAGTTATGCCCTTGATTGTCTACCACTAGAGTACGCTGACGTTGATGATCCTGCACTTGAATGTGAGATTGCGGCTTCGTATAAACCCGGTCAATGCTGTCGCGCAGGGTTAGTGTTTCCTCTCCTTGGCACCACTGATCGTTTTGCAGACTATCAATATAATCACTGCCCATTCCGGTAATGGTTGTCTCCCGTACATCAGCCACATTTAAGTAACTGTGCAGAGCCCCTGAAAAGGCCCATGCCTTTTGGTCGGTATTCGTAATGGTTAAACGCACGGTTAAGCTATCAGAGATTTCGATAGACAGACGAAGTTGGAATTCATGCGGCCATACTGAGCGAGTTTGCTGGTTACTGTCGAGACCAAGGACGACGATCACCCCTTGCTCGTTTTCCCTATGTTCGATGAGTTGCCATTGACTTGAGCGAGCAAAGCCATGAGCTGGAGTCGCTAAGCGGCCAAACCACGGCCAGCAAATGGGTATTCCGCCACGTAGTGCCGTTTTGCCATCAAAAATTGCTTTTTTGCTCATCCAGAGTAGGTCATCTTGACCGGTAGGTCGAAAAGACACGACATGACCACCGTGCAGCGCAATACCGGCTACCGCTTTATCATGAATAACGCGGACGATTTTTACATTATCCTGTTCAACAATCGTGACGCAGTCAGAAAGTACCGTTAGGCTAGGAAGTGGTAGTAAATCCATAAAGATAAGCTCCTGATGTTTGGATATTAAGACATTCAGCACTTAATATCGATGGTAAAGGGCGAACAAGATCTCGTGAATAGAAAAGACGAAAAAGGCGACACTGTGGCCGCCTTTTAGCTAATTTTGTTGCTCAACGAATGACTTCGCTAATCACGACATTACTTAGAAATGTGAGCGATTAGGTCTAGAACTTTGTTTGAGTAACCGATTTCGTTGTCGTACCAAGATACAACTTTAACGAAGTTATCAGTAAGAGCGATACCAGCTTTAGCATCGAATACAGACGTTTGTACTTCACCGATGAAGTCTTGAGATACAACAGCATCTTCAGTGTAGCCTAGTACGCCTTTTAGTTCGCCTTCAGAAGCTTCTTTCATTGCTGAACAGATTTCAGCGTAAGAAGCGCCTTTCTCTAGGTTAACGGTTAGGTCAACAACAGAAACGTTAGCGGTTGGTACGCGGAAAGCCATACCAGTTAGTTTGCCGTTTAGTTCTGGAAGAACAACGCCTACTGCTTTAGCGGCACCAGTTGAAGATGGGATGATGTTTTGAGAAGCACCACGGCCACCGCGCCAGTCTTTTGCAGAAGGACCATCAACGGTTTTTTGAGTCGCTGTAGTCGCGTGAACAGTTGTCATTAGACCAGACACGATACCAAACTTGTCGTTCAGTACTTTAGCGATAGGCGCTAGACAGTTAGTCGTACAAGAAGCGTTAGAAACGATGTCTTGACCAGCGTAGCTGCTATGGTTAACGCCCATTACAAACATTGGGGTTTTGTCTTTTGAAGGACCAGTTAGAACTACTTTCTTCGCACCAGCAGTGATGTGCTTACGTGCAGTCGCGTCGTCTAGGAATAGACCAGTGGCTTCTGCAACAACGTCAACACCGATTGCGTCCCATTTTAGATCTTCTGGGTTGCGTTCAGCAGTAACGCGAACGGTTTTACCGTTAACGATTAGGTTGCCATCTTTTACTTCAACTGTACCGTTGAAACGGCCATGAGTTGAGTCATATTTCAACATGTAAGCCATGTATTCAACGTCGATAAGATCGTTGATACCTACAACTTCGATGTCGTTGCGTTCTTGTGCTGCACGGAATACAAAACGGCCGATACGGCCAAAACCGTTAATACCTACTTTGATAGTCATTATAGTTGCTCCACAACTTAATTTCTGATTAAAGATAACTGGTAGTAAAATTACAGAATCCAGTAAATGTCTGCAACAGATAATCGGACTTAACTTGTTTAAAGTCAAAAAAAAGCATCGTTTTTTTTAACAATCAGTTGCAAGTGGTTAATATTTAGACTTGATGCTGCTTTTTATCCCTACCAATTGACGTAGAATAGTCAGTCTAGCTTCGGGTGTTATAGGTGAAATACCACTCGAATTTCGGAAAGAAAGTATGTGCTACAAAGCGTAAAATAGGCAAGTTTTTCAGATAAAAAAGCACAGCGTTGAGTGAAACCAAGAGGAATAAGAATGGCGATCAATGATTCCAGCAAAAAAAACATCAAGCCTGATGATTACTGGCGTGAAACCCTAAGTGAAGAGGCCTATTATGTCTGTCGTCAGCAGGGAACCGAGGCGCCTTTCAGTGGTCAGTTACTGCATAACAAACAAACGGGAATTTATCACTGCACGTGCTGTGAAGCAGCACTATTTAGTTCTCAGAACAAGTATGATTCAGGTTGCGGCTGGCCTAGCTTTGATGCGCCTTTAACCACAGAATCAATTCGCTATTTAGAGGATCGCAGTCACGGAATGACGCGCACTGAAATTCGTTGTGCGCAATGTGATAGTCATTTAGGGCATGTTTTTCCCGATGGTCCACCGACGACGGGGGAGCGCTTCTGCGTTAATTCTGTGTCGTTAAATTTCACCAAAAAGCCGCAATAATGGGTAAAAATTCGTCATCGATGGTTGAAATATTACAATGTTAGCGTTCATTAAAAACTGGGACGCTATGACGAGAGAACTCACCCCGGCGAATCGTCCGTGCCAACTGATTGGCTTGATTATCTAATTGTCGAAATTGTTCTGCATTAAAGGGATAAAGCAGCGCCATTTCGGCAGGAGAGGCGACGGGGACATCAAATTGCTTACCTACCATTGCCCATAAGTAGGCCAGTTCTTGATGGCCAAGCGCCTGATGGGTACTAGCCAGTGACTGAAAAATCTCAGTGTTGATCGCTCTTGGTGAACTGAGCTCTAAAGCTCGAGTCAGCAGTTGAATGGTTTTTTCTCGATCGCGCGAAATATAGAAGGTTGCAAGCGCGTATTGCATCTCGGCCGTGTCTAATTCTGGTGAGCCTTCCATACGAAGAAATTCTCTGCGAGCAATATTATCACCCGTTTGACTCCATAAAAAATACAATGCATGGGGGGTGCGCATCTGTCGAAGATCTTTGGTTAATCTATCGAGTTCTTCCCCTGAATGTACCAAAGCATTGAAGCGATTTTGTGTTAGTAGTGGGTCATTAAGGACTTGAATTTGTGAGGCTAACTCTAAACATTGGCGATAGAGCCGAACGAGTCGATACTCTTCTAACTTATTATCGACGGTCGGGTTCTTGAGTACCTCAAAACGGTGCCAGATTAAATCAGTCCGCGGTAAGCGACATTGACCATCGTTTAAATTGAGTTTTTCACACTGTAGGCCTGGGTTATCGTTACACAGTTTATCGGTATTATTGCGATTCTCTAGGCAACCGCTCAATAACACGGTCATCAAAAGTAGTATGCTAATTTTTATCCCATTCATTATCATCACTTGTGATCCAATACGCTTATTTATTTGGCTGGTGTTGACTCGCTACGCTAGGTCGCTATTGTTGTGGTGCTAGTTATGCTCAGTCATTTCGTCATCAAGGATAAAATAATGGATACCCATCAGTTAGTTGATGCTATCACCCCGGAAGCCTACCAGCGTCTGCTGTTTGCCGTTGAAACCGGTAAGTGGCCAGAAGGTACACCACTTTCTCAATCGCAGCGAGATTCTTGTATGCAAGCTGTGATGTTGTATCAATCTCGGCATAATGTAGAAGCTGACCATATGAGTATAGGCGTTGGTGGTGAAATGGTCTTAAAATCGAAACGAGAATTGAAAAAACGTTTCCAAGATGGGCAAGAAGATATTGTTCGCGTCAATCCAAACCAAGAATAAAAACGGTCTTTATTGTTTGTTCCCTTGCTCGTTGCGGACATAGCAGTGACCTCCTGTTCGGAGGTCACTGCCTGCTCATAATGATAGAGTATAAAATCAGTTTATAAACTCATCTCTCCACGGAGCACCTGTTGCATTTTGTGCTTAATTTCTTGATAAGATAAATTTTGACTGAGTAGATAATGCAGTTTGGCTAGAGCGGCCTCTGGCGTCATATCATAACCGCTGATCACTCCTGCCTCGGCGAGCGCACAGCCTGTCGCATATCCTCCCATGTTCACCTTTCCGGCCAAACACTGGGTTAAGTTGACAACAATCACGCCGCGTTCAGAGGCCTCTTTTAAGTGCGCCAATAACTGTGGATTTTGTGGTGCATTACCGACGCCAAAGGTCAAAAGAATCATTGCATTGACAGGTTGCAGTAACGTATTGCGGATCACTTCGTGTGAAATGCCCGGATACATAGTGATCACACCGATTGGTTGCGGTGTAATGTTATGTACACGAAATGCGCCTTCCGGTTTTGCCCCCACTGTCACTTCTTTACTAATTTGAATGTTGATTCCAGCTTCCAGTAGGGGAGGTAAATTGGGGGACGTAAAGGCGCTAAAACCATCGGCATGCGATTTGGTACTTCGGTTGCCACGCATCAACTGATTGTTGAAAAATAGGGTGACTTCATTAATCGGATAATTGGCCGCAAGATGCAGCGAATTGAGTAAGTTGGCTTGCCCATCAGAGCGCAGTTCGGCAAGAGGGATTTGTGAACCAGTAACGATCACTGGTTTGCCTAAGTTCTCTAACATAAATGACAGTGCTGATGCGGTATAAGCCATGGTATCCGTACCATGCAAAATCACAAAGCCATCATAGTTGTCATAATTATCACGAATATCATCGGCAATAAATTGCCAATCTTCAGGAGTCATATCGGAAGAATCAATCAGAGGATCATATTCATGAATGGTGAACTTTGGCATCTCATCACGATGGAACTCTGGCATGGCAGCCAACTGCTTTTCCATAAATCCAGCCACGGGAACATAGCCGTGATCCGACTTTTTCATACCAATGGTACCGCCTGTGTAGGCAATATAAATATGCTTTCTAGTCATAGAGGCAACGCTTATTGTAGGGAACAGAGCCAAAATTATAGCGAAAACCACTACAATAAAAAGGGGCGCTTGTTGCAAAGCGCCCCTTATTTTATGGTTTGATGTTTTTGCGCAAGAAAGAGGCGGTTAACTCCTGTTCTCTTTCGCGTTTACAGGTGCTAGTTATTCTATTTGGCAAGGCAAACAAAATGCATAATATCCTTTAGGATCATTAAATTGATTTAATAAATTAGCATCTTGCAATAGTTGCTGAGTGGTTGGTTGTAACGCATTTGGAATGAGACCGGAAAGATTAACCCCTAGCTGAGCATGCGCTTCGCTAAACAGACCTTTGATAAAACGTTGTGCTGGAGTGAGTGGCTCTTGTATCCAATATAAGTTGTAGTGTTCTAATTGGGCGAGATTCGCCGCAATTTGCACCGCATCATCAAAGTCACCCAAGGTATCGACTAAACCTGCTTGTTGAGCGTCTTTTGCCGTCCAGACGTGGCCTTGAGCTATCTTATCGACCTCTTCTAGTGATAAGCCACGTTGTTCACTGACTAAAGAGATAAACCGTTGATAGCCGTTTTCGATGCCCATTTGAATAGCGTCTTTGACTTTTTCATTCAATCCAGTCGTTACCCCTACACCAGAGAATGGTGATGTACCAACACCATCAGTATAAATACCAAGATGGTTAAGCCCTTTTTCAAAGGTGGTAATGACACTAAAAATGCCGATTGAGCCGGTTAAGGTGGTTGGCTGAGCAACAATATGGTCAGCGCTCATCGAAATCCAATAACCACCAGAAGCCGCCAGACTGGACATTGATGCCACGACGGGTTTACCTGCGGCTTTAAGCGCTTCAATTTCGTTACGGATCACTTCTGAGGCAAACGCGCTGCCTCCAGGGCTATCAACACGTAATATCACCGCTTTGACTTGATCATTATTGCGCGCTTGGCGCAGTAAGCTGGCCACGGTATCCCCACCAACATTACCGCGTGATTGTTTACCATCCATGATCGCGCCACTGGCGACGACAACGGCGATCTCTTTTGCTTGAGGTCGAGTTCGTGGTTGCACTGTTGGACGATATTGATCGTAACTGATCGCGTTATAGCTGTCTTCGCCATGACGACCAAAGACTTCGGCCAATTGCGCGCGAACTTGTTGACGGGTTGCTAATTCATCCACTAAACCAATATTGAGCGATAGTTCGGCAAGATTTCCTGACGCCTGTTTCATGAGCACTAAAAACTCGTCCATCGTCGGATTTAGGGTTTGAGCGTCAATATGGCGATTGGTCGCAACATCATCGATATAAGCGCCCCACAATTGACTCAACCATTGAGAGGCAGATTCACGAGCTTGTTCTGACATATCATCACGAATGAAAGGCTCAACGGCCGATTTGTAAGTACCGACTCGAAATACGTGCGTATTAACATTTAATTTGTCTAACAAACTTTTGTAGTAGAGGTTATAGCTACTGTAACCGCGAAGCAGCACAGCGCCATCGGGAGCAAGATAAATTTTGTCGGCGTAGCTGGCTAAATAGTATTGGCTTTGATTATAAAAATCACCCACGGCATAAACCGGTTTACCAGAAGCTTTAAATTCATTAATGGCTTTCGCAATATAACGCAGCTTAGTGAGATTGGTCTCTGGCATGTCACGTAACGCTAAGACTAAGCCAGTGATGTTGTCGTCGTTTTTAGCATGACGCAGTGTTTCAACAATCTCAAATAGGACATTTTCTCGAGGTATTTCTCGTCCGAAGAGAGAGTCTGTTAAAGAATCCATTGGGTTCAGGGAGGTGCTTTGCTCGACAATTGGGCCAGATAGATTGACGACTAAGGCAGACGGTTTTTTGACTACTGGAGCGGATGAATCAGCACTTAGATAGAGAAAATAGATAACGGCAATACTGAGTAGAAAGAAAAGGTTGGTTATGGCGAGACGAATAAACGTAATAACTTTCCAAATCCCTTTAAAAATCAGCCCAATAAATCGAAATAGTGGTTTCATTGTATCTCCGATGCAATGCAGGACGGCGTGTCGATAATTATTCCTATCATCCTACGTGATCTCAGAAAGGCAAACAACTGCAAGATTGATCAGTGTTACAAACTTGTAAACACTTGTTTGATTTTTATTATTGGCAGGATTATTCTGGTCGGACCATAAAGATAACAAAAAGTGATGTCACCATGTACCCACACCTATTACAGCCTTTAGATTTAGGATTTACTCAACTGCGTAATCGCGTATTAATGGGATCAATGCATACTGGACTTGAAGAACATAAAGAAGGGCTAAGTAAGTTGGCTGCTTTTTATGAAGAGCGAGCGAAAGGTGGCGTTGGCTTAATCGTCACCGGCGGTTTTTCGCCAAACTTACGTGGTCGACTGCATCCATTTAGTGCTGAGTTTAGCAAGACTAAGCATGCCAAAGCGCACCAAGTGGTGACTGAAGCGGTGCATCGCCATGGTGGCAAGATTGCGCTGCAGCTACTGCATGCTGGACGCTATGCGATGCATCCGTTCGCACAAAGTGCCTCGGCGATTAAAGCGCCGATTGCGAAATTTACCCCAAGTGAAATGAGTGTTAGACAGATACGTAATACTATTCAAGCCTTTGCTCATAGTGCTGAGTTAGCTCAGTTAGCGGGTTACGATGGTGTTGAAATCATGGGATCTGAAGGCTACCTCATTAACCAGTTTATTTGTAAACGAACGAACGTTCGTTACGATGATTGGGGCGGTAGCTATGAAAATCGCATGCGTTTTCCTCTTGAAGTCGTACGTGCGATACGCGAAGCGGTCGGTAAAGAATTCATCATTATTTTCCGTCTATCGATGCTCGATTTGGTTGAAGAAGGCAGTACCTTTGAAGAGGTCTTACAGCTCGCTAAGGGATTAGAAAAAGCGGGAGTGACCATCATTAATACCGGAATTGGTTGGCATGAAGCGCGGATCCCGACTATTGCTACGCAAGTACCCCGTGCGGCGTTCAGTTGGGTGACGGAAAAAATCAAATCGCATCTTACGGTGCCTGTGGTGACATGTAACCGGATCAATACGCCCGAACAAGCCGAAAAAATTCTGGCTAGTGGCCAAGCCGATATGGTGTCAATGGCGCGTCCTTTCTTGGCTGACCCTGATTTTGTGCGTAAAGCTGAGCAAAATAAAGCGGCACTGATCAATACCTGTATTGGTTGTAACCAAGCCTGTTTAGATAATATTTTTCAAGCCAAGCGAGCCACTTGTATGGTGAACCCTCGCGCTTGTTATGAAACCGAAATTCGCATCCAACCGGCAACTCATAAGAGAAAAGTTGCAGTAGTTGGTGCAGGCCCCGCGGGCCTTGCTTGTGCAACGACATTGGCCGAGCGGGGACATGAGGTCGATCTCTTTGAGCGTAACGATAGGATTGGTGGGCAATTTAGGCTCGCGATGCAAATTCCAGGCAAAGAGGAGTTTCGCGAGACGATTCGTTATTTTGCCAATCGTATTGATGAAACTGGGGTGAAATTGCATTTAGATCGCAATGTAACCTTTGATATGCTCGCTGATTACGATGATATCGTGATGGCTTCGGGCGTTGAGCCTAGAAGTATTCAATTAGAGGGCATTGATCATCCTGAAAAAGTCATTGATTACCAAACCTTGATTCGCGAAAAGACTCCAGTCGGAGAAAAAGTGGCGATTATTGGTGCTGGTGGTATTGGTATTGATGTAGCGACAATGATAACCGAGCCTACGGATCACGATTTAGATGACTGGTTACATGAGTGGGGAATTGATAAAGAGATTGCCCACCCAGGCGGGTTATACCCATACCCAGATGCGGTTAGTGATAAGCAAGTTTGGCTGTTGCAGCGCCGTAAAGGACGCGTGGGTAAAGGCCCAGGTAAAACAACAGGTTGGATCCACAAACGTACGCTAGAGAAACGTGGTGTCAATATGTTAGGTGGTATTGGCTACGAGAAAATAGACGCACAGGGGCTACACATCACGCTGGATGGGCAACAAAAACTGTTAGACGCGGACACCGTTATTGTGTGCGCTGGGCAAGAGTCGGTTCGGCCTTTTGCCGAACAGTGGGCAAGCTTGGGTGAGAAACTGCATGTGATTGGCGGAGCCGATGTCGCTGGAGAGCTTGACGCGGTACGTGCGATTCGCCAAGGCGTTGAATTGGCAGTGAAATTGTAAGCGAACTGTCAATAACTTAAATATGAAAACATAAGGGGCTGATAAGGCCCCTTACTGTATCGATTGAAATCCAGCAGTGACTTAGGCTGGTGGATTATAAAATGACGGTTTTATTGCCATAAACAAACACGTGATCATTAATCACTTTGTTGATAGCTTTGCTGAGCACATTTTTCTCCACATCACGTCCCGCTTGGGCCATGTCTTGCGCACTGAAGGTATGATCAACCGGAGTCACATCTTGTTTAATGATGGGTCCTTCATCAAGATCGTTGGTGACAAAGTGCGCGGTTGCACCAATGATTTTAACCCCACGCTCGTAAGCTTGTTGATAAGGTTTTGCGCCGATGAAAGCCGGTAAAAAACTATGGTGGATATTGATGATTTTATGATGAAATTTTTCGACAAAACCGGGCGTGAGTACCCGCATATATTTAGCTAACACAACAAAATCGACGTGATAAGGTTCAATCACTTCGAGAATTTTCTGTTCATGTTCTTGACGATTAAGTCCTTCATGAGAGACATAATGATAAGGAATATCAAATTTTTCAGTTAGGCCTTGTAGAGTATCGTAATTGCCGACCACAGCCGCGATGTCTACTTCTAAGCTACCATCGTAAGTCTTCATTAAAATATCGCCAAGACAATGTGCTTCTTTAGTCACCATAATAATGATTCGTTTACGAGCGGAACCCATCAGTTTGCGTTTGGTACCAGACGGTAGAGCTTGATCAAGATCAGCGAGAAATGTGGTGTCATTAAAATACCCTTCTAACTCGGTGCGCATAAAAAAATGACCGCTGGTATTATCGACAAATTCATTGTTATGAATGATGTTAAGTTGATGTTTATAACAAATATTAGTGATTTTTGAGATCAATCCTGGGGCATCACTGCAATGCGTCAGGAGGGTTTTTTTTTCCATTGATAACTTCCGTGAGTATTTTTCTCGGTCTGTAAAATAAATCAAGGCTGCAAGAACGGTGATGCAGACCACACTGTAGCGACTATAATTAATCTATTATCAATAAGGATTCAACAACTATCACGGCTAGACACTAACGGCTTCCTCTTTCAGTCTTTTGCTGAGTACCATTTAAGGTGGTGTGTATGGACAAAGAACTACTTGCACGTAAATTATACGTAGAGCGTGTGCATGCTCTGATGGGTGAAAATCCAATTGATGAAGCGTTATTGGACGCGATGTGGGAAAGTAAAGCTTCCCCTGTGGATGCCGCAAAAGCCATGATGCCGACAGCCAGTAATGGTTACGACGCTCCTCCTTGGTTAGCCCGTTATCTCAATCGCAAATAAAACGTTTTTCTAGTGACACGATCAGCGCGAAGCGGATTTCGATTCGCGCTGTCGCAACAAACCTGCCATAATCGCTGCATTCCTCATCGTCATTATTGCTGTCATGATCGCTAAAACCTTTTCTCAACATGGGGCTTTGGGCAAAGCCATTCCTGGTTTTCAAGGGCGTCAAGCTCAAGTTGATATGGCGTTAGCTGTTGCTAAAGCGATCGAGAATCAATCACAATTAGTGGTTGAAGCGGGCACGGGAACCGGTAAAACCTTTGCGTATTTAGTTCCTGCGTTATTGAGTGGCAAAAAGGTCATCATCAGTACGGGCTCGAAAAACTTACAAGAGCAACTATTTCATCGAGATTTACCTTTAATGGTCGAGGCTTTGGGCTTTTATGGCCAAGTGGCGCTTCTGAAAGGGCGCGCTAACTACCTTTGCTTGGATAGGTTGAGCCGACAAATGGTTGAAAGCCATCACGCGCAAAGCGATCCAACGTTATTAACCCAATTAGTTAAAGTACGCAGTTGGTCATCATCGACCAAAAGCGGCGATCTCGGTGAGTGTGATGAGTTGGCGGAAGATAGCATGATCATCCCGACCATTACTTCGACCAACGATAACTGCTTAGGCAAAGAGTGTTTAAGTTATCAAGATTGCTTTGTCTCAAAAGCGCGGCGTAAAGCAATGGAAGCGGATATCGTGGTCGTTAACCACCATCTTTTCTTAGCGGATCTTGCCATCAAAGAGACCGGATTTGGTGAGCTTATCCCTGACGCCGAGGTGTTTATTTTTGACGAGGCGCACCAGTTACCTGATATTGCAAGCCAATATTTTGGTCAATCGGTTTCAAGCCGACAGATTCAAGATTTAGCCAAAGATATTGAAATTGGTTATCGCACCGAAGCGAAGGATATGCGCCAATTGCAAAAAGTTGGCGATAAACTCCAGCAAACGGCGATGGATTTGCGCGTATTATTAGGGGACTCTGGTTTTCGTGGCAACTGGCGAGAGGCGCTGTCGGTGGCTAGCATTGCTCAGCAAGTGGAGCGATTGCAAGAGAGTTTAACTTTTGCTATCGACGTGTTAAAGCTTGCCCTTGGTCGAAGTCAGTTGCTTGATACCGCTTTTGAGCGCGCGAATACCTTAAAAGCACGTATTGTTCGGGTCTGTGATGTTTCTATTACTGGATACTCCTATTGGTTTGATACCACGCCGCGGCATTTTAGTTTACACATTACGCCATTATCGATCGCTGATAAGTTTCAAGAGCAAATTAATCTTAAATCCGGTGCGTGGATTTTTACTTCGGCAACGTTAGCCGTAAATGAAGATTTTGCACACTTCACCCATCGTTTAGGGCTAAAACCCAGTGAGCAATTTTCCTTACCTAGTCCTTTTGATTATCAGCAGCAAGCGAAACTGTGCGTGCCGCGTTACTTGCCAGAACCCAATAGCGCAGGGTTAGCGGATACGTTGGTCGAAATGCTCGCCCCGGTGATTGAACAAAACCAAGGACGCTGCTTTTTTTTGTGTACCTCCCATACTATGATGCGCGAGTTGGGTGAGCGATTTCGTGAGCATTTGAGCCTTCCGGTACTGTTACAAGGGGAAACCAGTAAACAGAAAACCCTCGCACAATTTATGGAACTTGGTAATGCGCTTTTAGTCGCAACAGGAGCTTTTTGGGAGGGGATTGATGTTAGAGGCGATACCCTAAGCTGTGTTATTATTGATAAACTACCGTTTACTTCCCCGGATGATCCGCTGTTAAAAGCGCGTATCGAGGATTGTCGTTTGCGCGGTGGCGATCCTTTTGCTCAGGTCCAATTACCTGATGCTGTCATTACTCTTAAACAGGGAGTAGGACGACTCATTCGAGATCAGAAAGACAAAGGCGTATTGATTATCTGTGATAATCGTTTAGTTACCCGTGATTATGGCGGCGTATTTTTAGCCAGTTTGCCTCCGATACCACGAACACGTGATTTGGCGGTGGTAAAAGACTTTCTGCTATCTCTTTCTGTAACAGACACTAATTAGAGACATTCATGAGTGCAACCATTCTTGCTTTAGATACCGCAACCGAGGCGTGCTCGGTTGCTTTGATGGTCGGAGATAAACTTTACTCACGCAGTGAAGTGGCACCTCGAGATCACACCAAAAAAATTCTGCCGATGGTCGATGAAGTACTTAAAGAAGCGGGCATCACATTGCACGAGTTAGATGCACTGGCGTTTGGTCGTGGCCCAGGGAGTTTCACCGGAGTGCGGATTGGCATCGGAATTGCACAAGGCTTAGCTTTTGGTGCTGATTTGCCGATGATTGGTATTTCGACCTTAGCTGCGATGGCTCAGGCTGCGTATCGAGAGCAGGGAGCCACTCACGTTGCTTGTGCGATTGATGCGCGAATGAGTGAGGTCTATTGGGGGCGTTTTGTCCGCCAAGCTGACGGCAGTTGGTCTGAGCTTGACGCTGAGTGTGTCATTGCTCCGTCCCTATTATTAGAACACATGGCTGCTCGATCTGAGGATGAACATTGCTGGACGATGGCAGGAACCGGTTGGCAAGCTTATGCCGAAACCCTCGCGACTTTGCCATTGCGTACAGCACAAAGCGAGGTGTTGTATCCTCAAGCGCAAGATATGGTGGTATTGGCACAACAGGCATGGAAAAAAGGTCAGCATGTGCCTGTAGAGCAAGCCACACCGTGTTATTTAAGGGATACGGTGGCATGGAAAAAGCTACCAGGAAGAGAATAACCACTATTCTTTATTAGAATAACGTCAATTCGATGACTCAAGGAGAAGACGCGTTGCTTCTCCTGCCCGTGAAGGTAGATAAGGAGCATTATGGTCGCAATTAATGGTTCAATCAATGGCTTGCCGCCAGGACGAATTACCAATACTCAACGGGCGTCAAAAGCGAAGAAAAACCAAGTCTCTCATTCTTCATCTTCGGGGGCTTCAACCAGCAAAGTCGCCGAGGCGGTTGCTCATTCAATACGCCAGATAGATTCTGCTGATCTTCACCGCGCGCAACTGCATTATGATTTACCCGAAGGACGAGCGCGTAAGGCAATGGAAGAATATTTAGATATTATGAATCATGCTAAGAAAGAGGAACTTACACAAATGCTCGGTGTCGATCTGTATATCTAATTAAGGGGCTTTCTATGTTATCCAACCGTTGGTTATTCTTACCTGCTTGTACTTTACTTAGCTTATTGACGGCGTGTTCGTCACTCCCCCCTACGCTAGCGACTGATAACGATGCGCTGATCACCGATTATCATCAGTGGCTGGCTCAACCCAGCGATACCGTTAATGAGGTACGTTTAGGCGGTGTTATCGCTCAGGTAACAAATTTGGTCGATAGAACTCGTATTGAAGTGGTCAATTTACCGATAGATAAGGCTGGTAAGCCTCTATTAACGGATGAGCCTCAAGGTCGTTTTATTGGCTATATTGATGGTTTTGTCGACCCGATTGCTTATGGTCAAGGTCGACTAGTGACTTTTATTGGCACCACAGCTCAACCAGAAACGGGCACCGTAGGTGAGTTTGAGTATACGTTTCCAGTGATGAAGGTACGAGGCTCTCATTTATGGCGAGTGGAAGAGCGCGTCGTTATTGATGACATTACGCCTTATGTCTTCCCATGTCGGAGTTTCTATTGCCGTCACGTTGAGGACTTTCCGCGTAGTGGCCGAGTGATCCAAGAAGTGAAGTGATGCTCCGCAGCGAAACTTTTACTATTGCTCATGGTGAAATTGCTGGGTTAACGGTAGGTGACGTACGGCAATCTGACTACAGTGTGCTTTTTTTACATGGCTGGTTAGACAATGCCGCCAGCTTTATTCGTGTTATTTCATTTCTCCAGCAGCTTGCTCCTGAAGGGCATTTTTGTGCCATTGATTTGCCTGGGCATGGTTTGTCAAGCCATAAACCTGCGGCGAATTATTACTCCTTTCATGATTATATCGATGATGTTTATCAAGTGTTGCACAATCTTTCGCCAAACAGACTGGTGCTAGTAGGGCATTCGCTTGGTGCTTTAATCGCAAGTTGCTATAGTGCCGCCTTTCCTGAACAAGTCGCAGGATTAGTGCAAATTGAAGGTTTTTTACCCTTAGCGGAAGATCCGGTGGATAGTGTCCAACGATTACGTCAAGGGGTGTTGAGTCGGCAACGAGTGAGGCGCAAGCCCACCCGCTATTACTATAGCGTCGAGGAAGCGATTGAGCATCGTGCTCGGGTGAATCAACTGCCTGCTGAATTGATTGAACCAGTGGTGAGACGAGGTCTTCATCACGTGGGCACTCAGTGGCAGTGGCGTCATGATAATAAGTTATTGTGCGATTCATTGTATCGGCAAACTCCGCAACACGCTCAAGCGGTGATGAACAATATTATCTGTCCACATCATGTTATTTTAGGAGATCAAGGATTTGCTTCATTGCAAACGGATCTGACTCATTATATTGGGCAGAATGGTCAATCATCGATCATTGCTGGTGGACATCATTGTCATCTTCAACAACCTTTACAGGTCGCAGAACTAATTCTTGGCTTAGTTAACAAAATTTAAACAAGTGTTTGAGTCTTTCGTGCTCAAGCGCTCTGGCTGTGCTGTAATAGTGATCATTTTTATAACAAAGATAATCTTGATTATGCCAGCCTATTACGAGGAGTATTACTGTGGATAAACCTTGGCTCTCACGTTATCCCACTGACGTACCAGAAACGATTAATCCCGATCAATATTTATCATTGGTCGAAATGTTCGAACAATCTGTCCATAAATACGCTGACCAACCCGCATTCATGAATATGGGGTCGGTAATGACTTTTCGTAAGTTGGAAGAGCGCAGTCGAGCATTTGCCGCTTATTTACAAAATGAGCTAAAGCTTAAAAAGGGCGATAGAGTAGCGCTGATGATGCCAAATCTATTGCAATATCCCGTGGCTTTATTTGGCGTATTACGAGCGGGGATGATCGCGGTTAATGTCAACCCGTTATATACCCCGCGTGAATTAGAGCATCAATTAAATGATGCCGATGCTCGTGCGATCGTGATTGTCTCCAATTTTGCGAATACGCTAGAGCAAATAGTCGCGAACACTCAAGTTAAGCATGTCATCTTGACCAGTCTTGGGCAAATGTTACCTCGCGCCAAAGGGACCTTGGTTGATTTTGTGGTCAAGTATGTCAAAGGTATGGTTCCTAAATATGATTTACCGGGAGCCATATCAATGCGTAAAGCGCTGCATAAGGGCCGTCGTTTACAATACGTTAAGCCTTTTATGTCCGGTGAAGACATTGCGTTTCTACAGTATACCGGTGGGACAACGGGGGTAGCGAAAGGCGCGATTTTGACTCATCGCAACATGGTCGCTAACGTATTGCAAGCCAAGGGCGCATATGGTCCGGTTTTACGTGAAGGACGTGAGTTAGTGGTAACGGCATTGCCGCTTTATCACGTGTTTGCACTCACGGTAAACTGTCTACTGTTTATCGAAATGGGAGGGCGTAATCTACTGATCACCAACCCACGTGATATCCCCGGCTTTATCAAAGAGCTACAAAAATACCCATTCACGGCGATTACTGGTGTCAACACGCTGTTTAATGCGTTGGTCAATAATGAAGATTTTCATGAACTGGATTTTAGTCATCTCCAATTGTCGGTTGGCGGTGGTATGGCCGTACAACGCGCAGTGGCTGAAAAATGGAAAAAGATCACCGGTATCCATTTACTCGAAGGTTATGGTTTAACGGAATGTTCACCTTTGGTCACTGGTAACCCTTATGACTTGTCCGATTACTCTGGCGCGATTGGTTTACCCGTGCCTTCGACTGAAGTTCGTATGGTTGATGATGAAGGGAACGTCGTTGCCAATGATCAAACCGGCGAACTTCAAGTGCGTGGCCCACAGGTGATGCATGGCTATTGGCAGCGACCTGAAGCCACCAAAGAAGTGATTAATGAAGATGGCTGGTTGTCGACAGGGGATATTGTGCGCTTTGATGAAGAGGGCATGATCTACATCGTTGACCGTAAAAAAGACATGATTCTTGTGTCTGGATTTAACGTCTATCCGAATGAAATAGAAGATGTTGTTGCACTGCATGGCAAAGTGCTAGAAGTGGCGGCGATTGGTCAAGCCCATGAAGTGTCTGGTGAAGTCGTTAAAATTTATGTGGTTAAACGCGACCCAAGTTTAACGAAAGAAGAAATTATTACTCACTGTCGTAAGCACTTGACGGGTTATAAAATTCCTAAACTGATTGAGTTCAGAGAAGAGCTGCCTAAGACTAACGTCGGTAAGATTTTACGTCGCGTACTACGCGAAGAAAACGATGCGCAATTGGCAGAAAAGTCGAAATGTGCTTAAGTGCGCAATAGCGTTTTAATGTTACAATGCCGACCATTCTCGTCGGCATTTTTTTATCTTAGCGCCCCCAAATCAACACAGGTAGAGTGAGCCATTTGTGAATTATACAATCATTAATCAACAGCATGAATTACAGCGAGTGTGTGCACTTGCCCGTCAAGCAGACGTTGTCATGCTCGACACTGAATTCGTCCGTACTCGGACTTTCTTTCCGCAATTAGGCTTAATCCAATTATTTGATGGGGAGACGCTGTCGCTGATCGATCCGTTGGCGATGGAGGATATGACGCCATTTATTGAGCTGCTGCAAGATGTTTCCGTTTTAAAAGTGTTGCATGCCTGCGGAGAAGATCTGGAAGTGTTCCACAACAGTTTGGGTTGTGTGCCATTTCCGATGGTGGATACTCAATTGATGGCGGCCTTTATTGGTTATGGCTTATCAACCGGCTTTGCTGCTTTGGCGAATGATTTACTCAATGTTGAGCTAGATAAAAGCGAGTCTCGCACCGATTGGCTTGCTCGGCCTTTGTCTGAAAAACAACTAGAGTATGCCGCCGCGGATGTTTTTTATTTACTGCCGATGTATGAACAGCTACTCGATAAAGTCACGCAAGCTGGCTGGTGGGATGCGGTTTTACAAGAGTCACAACTGCAAGTTGAAAAACGAACTCGAGTTTTTGATGCACAATTCGCTTACCTTGAGATCAAAGGTGCTTGGCAATTAAAGCCTAAAGAGTTAGCCATTTTAAAACCGCTTGCCACTTGGCGTTATCAACAGGCGGTTAAACGTGATTTAGCTTTGAATTTTGTGATCCGTGAACATGATTTACTGACTATTGCCCGTTTAGCGCTGAGTTCGCCAAAGCGAATGGAAGAAGAGGGGATCGATCCACATGTGATTCGTCGTCACAGTGATGCGATAGCAACGATCGTTAAACAAGCTAAACAGACGCCTGTAGAGAATTACCCTGCGGCGATCGTGCCGTTAATGGATTACCCTGGCTATAAGCAGCTATTCAAAAAACTCAAAGATGAAGTCAAAGTGGTATCGCAAACCTCGGGTTTAGCCAGTGAGTTTTTGGCATCAAAAAAACAGTTAAATCAGTTAGTGAGCTGGGTTTGGAACCAGCAACGTGAACCGGATCACCTGCCAGACTTAATGCAAAATTGGCGTTTACCTTTACTCGGTGAGCGACTCAATAAGCTGATCGGATAACATTTATCGGCCACTAAGTGGCAGTCGACAGTAGTCATCCCAACCTTTGCTCTGTTGGGATGACCTGTCTATAAAGCTGCGTCAGTATTGGTGCGCTGGCTTACTTCTCTTCATCCGGGAGTTTTACGTTTAACTCCAAGACAGAAATGTCGTCATCTTTATGTTCAAAAGAGAGCTCAACCATGGATGGATCAATCGCAACGTATTTAGCAATCACTTTCAGAATGTCTTCTTTAAGTTGTGGTAAATAGGTTGGCGCAGGATCGCTTTGGCTGCGGCGCTCGGCAACAATAATTTGTAAGCGCTCTTTAGCCAAACTGGCCGAATTTTTTTTCTGTGGGCGGAAAAACTCAAGTAAAGACATACTAATTTAGCCTCCAAAAAGTCGTTTAAAGATGCCTTTTTTCGGCTCAGTAAGAAAACGAAACTCTACTTGCTGGCCAAGCAGTCTTTCGACGGTATCATCGTAGGCTTGGCCGGCATCTGATTGTTCATCAAAAATCACTGGGACGCCTTTGTTTGAGGCGTTCAATACGGCTTGGCTCTCAGGGATAACCCCCAGCAGCGGAATATGCAAAATTTCTTCAACGTCTTCAACACTGAGCATCTCGCCTTGGTTAACCCGTGTTGGATTATAACGAGTTAACAGTAAATGCTGTTTAACTGGCGGAAGGCCTTGTTCGGCACGTAGCGATTTTGAATCTAAAATACCGAGGATACGGTCTGAGTCACGCACAGAAGAGACTTCAGGGTTGGTGGTGACAATCGCTTCATCCGCATAATAGAGTGCCATTAGCGCCCCTTGCTCAATGCCCGCTGGAGAGTCACAAATAATAAATTCAAACTCCATCTCGTTCAGTTCATTGAGAATACGCTGTACCCCTTCTTTGGTCAGGGCATCTTTATCTCGCGTTTGTGAAGCCGGTAAAATAAATAAGTTTTCATTACGTTTATCTTTGATTAGCGCTTGATTCAGAGTCGCTTCCCCATTGAGGACGTTGACAAAGTCATACACTACCCGTCGTTCACAACCCATAATTAAGTCGAGATTACGTAACCCGATGTCAAAATCAATCACCGCGGTTTTTTTACCTTTCAACGCCAGCCCTGAGGCAATGGCTGCGCTGGAGGTGGTTTTACCCACTCCGCCTTTTCCTGACGTTACAACAATAATGCGTGCCATTTAATTAATTTCCTTTCGAATCTAAATTGTCAATTTTTCAAAATGCAGTGATTCATCGTTTAAGCTTAGCATCACTTTATTTTGCCAAAACTGACTGTCAATTTGATCGCTTAGCCAGTAGTTTCCTGCAATAGACACCAGCTCAGCTTGTAAATCATTACAAATTATTTTTGCTTCTCTTTGGCCACTCGCTCCAGCAATGGCTCGCCCACGTAACGTACCATGAATATGGATTGAACCATCGGCGATGACTTCTGCGCCCGGACTGACATGACTAAGAATCACTAAGTCGCCATCTTTGGCATAAACTTGCTGGCCAGAGCGCACTGGCGTATGAATCACTTTTGTAGGGGCCATCGCTGCCGGAGCGTTCGCTGGCGTATTGCTTGCTGTCATGACGGCAAAGCCAGCTTCGAATGCTTGACGTTGACAACGTTTATCTTTACAGCCAGTAATGCCAACCGGGACAAAACCCGCTTCACGAATGCCCTGTTTCAGAGCATGAAAATCCAGTTCACCGCCGACTTTATTAATATTAAGTACAATTGGTGCATTAGCAAAAAAAGCGGGGGCTTGATCGGCTTTTTGTTTGAGAAAATCGATCGCATTGGCAACATGATGATCTGCAAGGTGCAATACAGACAAAGTGAAGCTGCTGCCTTTTAGGTCAGGTGTATGAGACATGATAACGTTGACCTCAATAAACGTTGGTAACGCTGGTTATATACCCAAATCAGCTCACAACACTCGAAAAAGAGGAACATACTTATTTTGAGGTTACTTGGGTATAGAATAATTAGCGTTGTCGAAGACGATGGCTGTCATGTTATATTCAGCGCTCAGTGACAGCAAGTTATCTTGCGGTCAAATGCGTGATTTACTCGCAATTTTCACTGTGGTTATTCAAAATATATCCAAGTCATTTGGGTGTATACTCTCTCTGGCTGCACATAACGCAGATAACACAATACAAAAGGGTTGGCATGCTTTGTTCTATTTATAAAAGTTCGAAAAAAGAAGGAACTTATCTGTATCTTCCGAAAAGAGATGACTTTTCACAAGTTCCTGACACTTTGCTCGAGACCTTTGGTAAACCTATCTTTGTCATGTTAGTCAACTTGACCAATCGTCAGCTAGCTCGAGTGGATGTGGATAAGGTAAAAACAGCGTTGCAAGTAACGGGATTCTTTTTACAGCTTCCCCCGCCAACAGAAAATTTATTGGATATACATAAACAGCAGAAAGCACAAAGTAGACAAGCTACTGCTGATTAGGATCGCTTGAGGAGGGCATCTTGAGAAAATTACTGTCAGTTATTTTAGGGTTAACGCTATCGGCTCCTTTGCTGGCCAATACGGTGAGTTTTGAGCAATATCTTGAAGGGTTAAAGCAACAGGCGCGTCAAGAAGGCATTTCTGAGCAAATATTGGCAGAAGCGTTTGCTAATGTGGAGTATCGTCCTCGAGCGGTCACCGCAGATCGTAATCAACCGGAAAGACGCTTAACTTTAGATGAATACATCCCTCGTGCGGTACCGGACTGGAAAGTCAAACAAGCTCAAGCATTGTATGAAAAACACTATGATGAGCTACAGCGTATTGGTAAGCAGTATGGTGTTCAGCCGCGTTTTATCGTTGCGCTTTGGGGCGTGGAAAGTAACTTCGGTAGCTTTACTGGCAACTTTCCAGTTATCGATGCTTTATCAACGATGGCTTATGATGGTCGGCGTGAAGAGTTTTTCCGTAAGGAAACCATGGCTGCGTTACAAATTTTGCAACAAGGGCATATTACGGTTGATGAAATGAAAGGCTCATGGGCAGGGGCGATGGGACAATGTCAGTTTATGCCTAGCTCCTTTTTAGCGTTTGCCGCAGACGGTGATGGTGACGGTAAAAAAGATATTTGGGGCACCAAGGCGGATGTTTTCGCGTCAACGGCTAATTATCTAAGTAAATCCGGTTGGGATGATCGTTATACTTGGGGGCGTCAGGTAAAAATTCCGGCTAATTTTGATAAAGCTTTGGAAGGCCGTCAGGCTGAAAAAGGCAAGTTACTACGCGAGTGGAGTGAGCTTGGTATCACTCGTTATGATGGTCAACCGCTACCACAGTTGAAAGAGGACATCAAAGCTTGGCTTATTATGCCAGATGATGAAAGTGGGCGGATTTACTTGGTTTATAACAATTATAATGTGCTGATGAAATGGAACCGCTCGCACTACTTTGCGGTAGCGGTCAGTCATTTAGCCGATAGAATCAAATTTTAACCATGAGTGACCAAAGTGGTTAGTTTCTTCGATAAGGGCTGTTTTGTGACAGCCCTTTTTTATTCTCGTACCTTGGTGATTGATGAAATTGATGAAAGTGGATTATCGCTTTCAGCTGATCAATTGTTCTTCAATTGCGTTGCGTAACTTGACGCGATCATGCCGCCAATCACGATTGGGAGAAGCGAGATCGCGAGTGACACAATTCCATTGATGGTTGAGTTCTGGATGCTCAATGGCACCAATCACTACGTCAATATGGCGAGCGCTACAAGCACGTTCACACCATTCTAGTTTCTGCTGCAAACTCATGCGCCCCGCAGGGCCATATTCTGGGGAAAGGTTCTCAACAAAAATCAATTTGGCGCGGGTATTCTCTGCGATCGCTTGGCCGATTTCAGGTAATAATAGCGGTGGCATAATGCTGGTGAGAAAGCTGCCCGGACCGAGAATAATCGCATCTGCTTGAGAGATAGCATGGACGCCTTCCTTAGTGGCGGGGACTTCTGGATCAAGATCCAGCCTCAGTAGATCTTGGGCCATTTCATCAACACTGGTTTCCCCTGTGACCCATTTCCCCTCTACCGATAGGGCGGTTAAGTCAGCTGGATGCTCTGACATTGGTACAATATTGACATCGACTTTGAGCATGTTACGGATCAAGTTAATCGCTTCTAGCGGGCGTACCGAGAGGTGGTCTAAGGCGGTTAACATTAAATTGCCAAGATTATGCCCGTTCAGTTCACCAGCGCCTTTGAAACGGTACTCAAACATCATCGAACTTATGGATGGCTCTGTGATTAACTGATTAATGCAGTTGCGCGTATCTCCCCAAGCGATACCCCCTTGGCAGTGGCGAATACGCCCAGTAGAACCACCATTATCAGTAGTAGTAACAATGCCTGTCGCATTAGAACCAAAGACTTTTAATGCAGCGAGTATTCTGCCTAATCCGTGGCCGCCGCCAATCGCAACCACTTTTTTATCATCATAGAGTGACATGTTTTATATTTCGAGTTGTTCTTTGATGGCCTACAATTTAGAGTAATGCTCAAGCGGATGGTACTCATTTTGTGGTAATTTATGCATCAAAACGGTTTTTTTTCAGTAGAAGCTGGAAACACACACAATATTTAAGTATTTTATCCGTTCGCTGCAACCGATAAGCGTCGAGCGTACGCTTATTGTTGCCATAACTCCGAGCTTATCTGCACTAAGTTTTCTTAAGCGCAACGTTTTTGAAGATAAGTCATTTAAGCCAGTGGCATTGATCCACAAGGGCAAAGTGGGAAACTTTTTTGCCTCCCGTATTTGGAAAGGTGTTCCGTGGCGCAACCATTCGAAGATAAATATCAGCGTAAATTTTACTATTTACGTCTGTCTGTGACTGATGTCTGCAATTTTAAGTGTACCTACTGTTTACCAGGGGGGTACCGACCCTCGGGAACCAAAAATTCTGCTTTTCTAACTCTGCCTGAGATTCAACGCGTGGTGAAAGCGTTTGCGTGTTGTGGAACTTCTAAAGTGAGAATTACTGGCGGTGAGCCGAGTTTACGCAAAGATTTCACCGACATTATTCAGACGGTCGCTGGGCAGCCTGGGATAGAGAAAGTTGCCACCACCACCAATGGTTACCGGATGGCTGATCATGTCATGGCTTGGAAGCAGGCGGGATTGACCGATATTAATGTGAGTGTCGATAGTTTAGACCCGAGGATGTTTCAGCAGATCACCGGTGAAAATCGTTTTTATCAAGTCATGCAGGGAATCGAGCGAGCTTTTGAGGCTGGTTTTGCGCAAGTGAAAGTTAATGTCGTATTGATGAAGGATCTTAATGCGCACACCATGCCTCAATTTTTGGCGTGGATTAAACATCGACCGATCCAACTGCGTTTTATTGAACTGATGCAGACAGGGGAGATGGATGATTTATTTGCTCGCCATCACCTTTCTGGTGTCGCCCTGCGCAATCAACTGATAGCCGATGGCTGGTTACTAAAAGCACGATCACACCATGATGGGCCGGCTCAAGTTTATTGGCATCCTGATTATCAAGGCGAAGTAGGGTTAATCATGCCTTACGAGAAAGACTTTTGCCACAGTTGTAATCGGTTACGCATCTCTGCGTTAGGTAAGCTACATCTTTGTCTGTTTGGTGAGCAAGGT
This sequence comes from Vibrio sp. A11, assembly GCF_013048705.1. Lineage (NCBI taxonomy): Bacteria > Pseudomonadati > Pseudomonadota > Gammaproteobacteria > Vibrionales > Vibrionaceae > Vibrio > Vibrio sp. A11. The sequence goes on from NZ_VHSI01000004.1 coordinate 164,041, forward strand.
CTCTCATTACGTGATCTATTACAAGAAGATAGCCAGCAATCAGCATTAATTGAACGTATTCAAACCCAGTTACAACATAAGTCTGTTAGTCATTTTTTACATGACGGTAATACAGGTATAACTCCCCATTTGGCATCCATTGGTGGCTAGACCTTTGGGGACAGATAATGAAAAAAGATAAGGTGATGACATGGGTCATGCAGAAAGTAAATTTCAACCCGCTAACATTGCGGTACTAACGGTATCCGATACACGTACGCAAGAAAACGATACCTCTGGTGGCTATTTAGCTGAGCAATTGCAAGCCGCGGGACATCTATTGGCCGATAAGCAAATTGTGATCGATGATAAATATAAAATTCGTGCCATCGTGTCACAGTGGATTGCTGATGAGGCGATTCAAGCCATCTTGATTACTGGTGGCACCGGCTTTACCGCTCGCGATAGTACTCCTGAAGCATTGAAACCACTTTTTGATAAAGAGGTCGAGGGCTTTGGTGAGCTGTTTAGAATGGTGTCGTATGAAGAGATTGGTACTTCAACGATTCAGTCACGAGCTTTAGCGGGATTTGCCAATCACACGGTGATATTCGCTATGCCGGGTTCGACGGGGGCTTGCCGTACGGGATGGACGAAAATTATCCAGCAGCAATTAGATGCGAGCCATCGTCCATGTAACTTTATGCCTCATCTCGCTGGGTAACAGAAAAACATGACTGAATTTAGCCATATTAATGCCAACGGTGAAGCGAATATGGTCGATGTATCGGCCAAACTCGATAGTGTGCGTGAAGCACGTGCAGAAGCTTATATTCGTATGGCACCAGAAACATTGCAGTTAATTATTTCTGGGCAGCATCACAAAGGCGATGTGTTTGCTACCGCACGGATTGCTGGAATTCAAGCCGCTAAAAAAACGTGGGATTTAATTCCTCTTTGCCACCCGTTGTTGCTTTCTAAAGTTGAAGTTCATTTACAAGCTATCGAAGCTGAAAGCTGTGTACGAATTGAATCTGTGTGTAAGCTAGCAGGGAAAACCGGTGTTGAGATGGAAGCGTTAACGGCAGCATCTGTTGCCGCTTTGACTATTTATGATATGTGTAAAGCGGTACAAAAAGACATGGTCATTGAACAGGTGCGTTTACTAGAAAAAACCGGAGGTAAGTCCGGACATTTTAAGGCTACGCGATGATTAACGTTGTTTTTTTTGCACAGACTCGTGAGTTGGTTGGCTGTGATCGGGTCGAGATGCCAGCCAATTTTGCAACCGTTGAGGCTCTTAGGCAGCATCTTGTGCTGCAAGGCGATAAGTGGTCACTAGCGTTAGATGCGGATAAGTTACTGGTTGCTGTTAATCACACCATTGTGGCAATGACTCATCCTTTGCAGTCGGGTGATGAAGTGGCCTTTTTTCCACCAGTCACTGGCGGGTGAGACCGATGGATAGCAGAGTTTCTGTACAAACGGCTGATTTTTCATTGGCCGATGAGTATGCGGCGTTAGCGCAAGATAGTGCTGCTGGCGCAGTTGTCACATTTGTCGGTAAAGTTCGTGATCTCAACCTCGGTGATGATGTGATCGGCTTACGTCTTGAACATTACCCAGGAATGACTGAAAAAGCGCTCAGTCATCTGTGTGATCAAGCCCAACAGCGCTGGCCCTTACAACAAGTACGTATCATTCATCGGGTTGGTGATTTGGATGTTGGTGCGCAAATTGTGTTTGTTGGCGTTGCGAGTGCCCATCGCGGTGCGAGTTTTGCTGCTTGTGAATTCATTATGGATAGCTTAAAAACTCAAGCCCCGTTTTGGAAGAAAGAACGCACCACACACTCTGAACGCTGGATAGAATCGCGCGAATCCGATCACCAGGCGGCTAAACGTTGGTAAATCAAAACCCCGAGCCAGCTTTTTGTTTGGCTGACTCGGGGCGTTCCCTCTCTAAAACGGCTCGGCCTTAATACCTCGCTTAAAACGTTCGCTTTGTTACAAAAAAATCGTCTTCCTCTCTAGTAAAATCAAGAAATTAGTCAACACTTACTATAGGCACCTTAATTGACTCGGAGTGTCATTAAGGACTTGTTTGTCTATTTAATCATTATGGGATAGCCATCACTAAGCTCAGAGAAGTGCTCATGGCATAGCGATGGTTAAGAACGCCAAGGAGATAGCAATGGATTCACTCAAAGTAAGAGATTACATGACCGTCAAAGCGGTAACCTTTAGTCCTGAGATGTCACTCAGTGCGGCTTTAGAGCGCGTAAGTGGTTCTGAACATCTTGGTGGGCCAGTGATTGATGATCAAAAGAGAGTGATCGGCTTTCTTTCTGAACAAGATTTGCTCGATAAATTAGTTAAAGCCAGTTACCTCTGCCATGACTCTCATACGGTGAGTGACTGCATGCATCAAGAAGTGCTGTCGGTTTCTCCGGAGACGTCAATCATCGAACTGGCTGATATGATGAAAGTCGGTAAGCCGAAAGTCTATCCGGTGATAGAACAAGGAAAGTTAGTGGGTATCATTACCCGTCGTAATGTACTGTTAGCGATCGGTAAAAACCTCGCCACCAGTTTTAAACATCCAGTTTAATCGCTAAACAACTAAAGTGAGAACATTGGCTTATAGGGTGGGATTAAGGTTTTGTAGAGACTCGCTCTCTCTTTTTGAACTTAGCTCAAGAGCCTATAGTTAAATGCGCAAAAAACACTTGACCTTGGAGTTAGCTCCAAGGTGTAAGCTCAACACATCATCAAATTAGGAGATTGATTGATGTCTGTTAAGCATTCAGGGTGCGGTGTCACTCATGGTTCTCATGCCACTCATAGTCAGGCGTCTTGTTGTTCTGCAGCGTCAAGCACTCATCACATGCAACCTGAGGTTGCCAGCTGTGCTCAACCAACTGAAGATAAAAACACGCGCAGTGCCGCGGACAATGTGCATGACTCGGTTGCTAAGTTCCAACGCAGTTGGCAAGTTGTCGGGATGGATTGCCCATCGTGTGCGCGGAAAATAGAAACGGCGTTACAGAAAATTCCAGATATTGTCACTGCCCAGGTTCTGTTTGCGACAGAAAAGTTGGTGGTGCAGTTTAATCAGCAAGCAACGGTTGCGGCGGTTGAACAAGCCGTTAGTCGTGCTGGTTTTCAGATTCAGCACTCGACCTCTAAAGTCGCATCTCCTCACTCTTCCCTCCGAACATGGTTAACACAAGCGGACAATCGACGTCTGGTTTTGATCAGTTCAGCGATGCTAGTCGCCGCTCTAATGACTCAGTGGTCGAGTGAGTTAGCGCAGTGGATGTTTACACTAACCTGTTTATTAGGCTTGGTTCCGATTGCGCGTAAAGCTTGGCAATTGGCAAGGTCAGGTACGCCATTTGCGATTGAAACCTTAATGACTGTCGCCGCACTGGGCGCTTTGTATCTTGGTGAAACGGCCGAAGCGGCGATGGTGTTATTACTGTTTTTGGTTGGCGAGCGCTTAGAAGGCATTGCGGCTGCACGAGCGCGTTCTGGTGTACAGGCGCTGATGGCGCTGGTGCCTGATCAAGCGACGAAAATAGAACACGGCCAGCGAGTGTTAGTTGATGTGCAAGATCTGCGACCCGGTGATCACGTTGAGGTTGCTCCTGGAGGGCGTTTACCTGCTGATGGGCAGTTGATGGATCAAGCGGCGAGCATTGATGAAAGTGCATTAACCGGAGAATCGATTCCGGTTGAAAAGCAAGTCGGTGACACGCTCGCTGCAGGCTCTGTAGTGGTTGACCGTTTGATCCAAGTGCAGATCACTTCATTACCGGGACAAAATGCCATTGACCGTATTTTACACCTCATTGAGCAAGCTGAATCTCGTAAAGCGCCCTTAGAGCGGTTTTTAGATCGATTTAGCCGTTGGTATACCCCGCTGATGATGCTGATTGCTTTATTGGTTGTGCTCATTCCACCATTAATGTTTGCTCAGCCATGGGAAACCTGGACCTATCGTGGACTGGCGTTATTACTCATTGCTTGTCCTTGCGCGTTAGTGATTTCAACCCCAGCGGCGATTACCTCTGGTTTAGCCGCGGCAGCAAGACGCGGTGCTTTAATCAAAGGGGGAGCGGCACTTGAGCAGCTTGGCCGAGTGACCATGATGGCGTTTGATAAAACCGGAACACTAACACAAGGAAAGCCACAGGTAACGGACATGATAAGCTTAACGGATCTGCCGTCATCTCAATGGTTAGCGGCAGTAGCGGCCATTGAGCAAGGGTCTAGTCATCCTTTAGCCACTTCGTTAGTGGATAAAGTGCAAGCCCAAGGCTATACAATCCATCAAGCTTCTGAGCAACAAGCGTTACCGGGCCGCGGTATTACAGGCTTAGTTGCTGGTCAACGCTATTCACTGTTGTCGCCAACTCAGCTCGATGTGGTGGTTAGTGCCGCTGTCACTGAATCGATTGAGCAACTCGAAGCGCAAGGGAAAACGGTCGCGGTTGCTTTGCAAAATAAGCAACCGATAGGCGTTATTGCTTGGCAAGATACATTACGTGATGAGGCGCAAGTCGCGATTGCACAACTGAAAAAAATCGGCATTAACAGCATCATGTTGACCGGGGATAACCCACGCAGTGCCGCAGCTATCGCCGATAAGCTCGGCATGGATTTTCAAGCCAGTTTATTGCCTGAGGATAAAGTGCAAGTGGTCGAGCAATTATCACAGCTTCAACCGGTTGCAATGGTGGGGGATGGTATTAATGATGCTCCTGCGATGAAGCAGGCCAGTATCGGTATTGCGATGGGCAGCGGTACCGATGTCGCGTTAGAGACGGCGGACGCAGCATTAACCCATAATCGACTCATTGAGTTGGCAGGAATGATCGAATTATCTCGCGCTACGCTGAATAATATTCGACAAAATGTGACATTAGCTTTGGGCTTAAAGGCCATTTTATTGGTGACCAGTTTACTCGGTATCACAGGCTTATGGATGGCAGTATTGGCTGATAGTGGTGCGACGGCGTTGGTCACTCTGAATGCTTTGCGTTTACTACGCTTTAAGCCATCAGTAGCGGATTAGAGTGAGCCATAGGGATTAAAACCATTTGAGTTGAATCACGAGCGAATAGTGTTGAGTTGCATTTGAATTGCTCATTTTTGTGATGCAAACCGTTTTTCTTTGAAATGCTGGATTTTATTGCTGACGTAGTTGTGATGCTTGTCACTAAATATTGTTGGTTACTGGGATAGAGTCACTAGGTACCCGAAATTAATGATGAGCTGAACAAGCCGCAATCAAGGAGTAACTTATGTCTCAAGCTGTCTTTCACCTAGGAGTGACCCAAGCCGATCTAAATGGTGCAACGTTGGCGATTATCCCTGGTGATCCTGCCCGTGTGCAAAAAATCGCTGAATTAATGGAAAACCCGGTTTTTCTAGCTAGTCACCGTGAGTACACGCTTTATCGCGCTGAGTTAGATGGTCAATCTGTTGTGGTTTGTTCAACGGGTATTGGTGGTCCATCAACGTCGATTGCGGTAGAAGAGCTCGCTCAATTAGGTGTGCGCTCTTTCTTACGTGTTGGTACCACTGGTGCAATTCAACCACACGTCAACGTCGGCGACATGATTGTTACCACTGGCTCAGTACGTCTTGATGGCGCTAGCTTACACTTTGCACCGATGGAATTCCCTGCGGTACCGGATTTTGCAGTAGCAACCGCGATGAAAGAAGCCGCAGAAGAGAGCGGCGCTACCGTTCACATGGGGGTAACGGCATCAAGCGATACGTTCTACCCGGGTCAAGAGCGTTATGACACATTCACCGGTCGTGTTGTTAGCCGTTTCCAAGGATCAATGAAAGAGTGGCAAGAGATGGGCGTGCTGAACTTTGAGATGGAATCTGCGACGCTATTAACCATGTGTGCTAGCTCTGGTTTAAAAGCAGGCTGTGTAGCGGGTGTTATTATTAACCGTACTCAAAAAGAGATCCCAGATCACGCCACCTTAAAAGAGACCGAAGCTCGTTCAATTAAAGTGGTGGTTGAAGCAGCGCGTAAGATGCTTAAATAATCGCTATCATTGATTGAGTTAGTATTAAAAAGCGCCACAATCGTGGCGCTTTTGCTATTTGAATCTTAATACCTAGTGAGGTTATTTAAGCCAGTGCGAGTTGAGGTAACGGTAAATATAAGCTTTCAGTCACTTCTGAGAGCATTTGGTCGTACACTTGAGCGATCGTCAGCGATAATTCAGAAGTCAGTTGATAAAACTGCTTCGCATCGAGCTCTAAATGCGGATTGTCATGGAGCTCACTGAGTTGGTGCATGGCTGCGGAGCAAGTCGGTGAGGCGATTGATAAAGGGCTTATTAGTGCTAGCTGGCTCAGTTTTCGTCGCATGAGCTCACTGTAATGACTGAGACGAAGCCGCCCCTCTTGACTCCCCATCTCTTCAATACATAAACGTAACTGGGTCAGTGAATCCATACTATCGATGACTTGTTGCCAATTCATATGATATTCATCACTCAGATCGTCTCGATGTGATTCAGCTAACCAAGCGAGAACAATTTCGTCAATTAAAAATAGACAATGACGAATCGCTTTACCGTGAGCGACTTGGTTCCTTGCTACGCTATAATCCGGCCATTCATGGCGAATGGCGGTTAATTTAGCTTGGAAAATACGATACAGAGGTTTGTTATCAAAGTGAGCATGGGCAATCAAATGAGATAAAGTCTGATCGATAGCAGATTGAAGATGATTAATTTCTTGCTGACGATCTTGGCCAAACATCAACTCGTGATGGGTTGCTTGACGATGTTGACGACAAAGATAAAGTAACTCGCGTAAATCAACTAAGAGTTGATATTTACGTTGTAGGCTGGATTCTTTCTGTTTAGCAAAGAAAAATAATCCGCCAAGAATCGCGATAGAGATAAGCATGGAAATAAAGACAAACATAATCCACTCCTTGTGTATGTGGCTTGCTCAGAACAGAGATTCCTTTCTCAATGTAGGTTGCTGTACGCGTTAACCGAATTGTCATCACTATTGATGAGCAGATATCACGACGTCACCTAGGTTGAGTATTCCCCTGAGTTGGATATTGCATGCTTAATGCCAAGTTTTTATGTATTAAAAATCAATTGGTTATGTTTTCTTTGCTGGTGTTTGTGCACTAAAAAGGTGCAATTTGCGCTAAAAGTGTGAACACAAGCGAAAAAAAAAGCCCTCTCGAGGAGAGGGCTAATCATCTTTCACGTAGTTAAAATCGACAGACTACATGACGCGCATGCCGGCTTGTGCACCTTCATGAGGCTCAAGAATCCACAACTGGTCACCGCCAGGGCCTGCAGCGAGGATCATGCCTTCTGACATACCAAACTTCATCTTGCGTGGTTTAAGGTTAGCCACCATCACGGTATATTTACCGACCAGCTCTTCAGGTGAGTAAGCGGCTTTTATTCCAGAGAACACTTGGCGTGTTTCACCACCAATATCCAACTGGAATTTTAGTAACTTATCGGCCTTTGGCACCGCTTCACAAGAGAGGATTTTGGCAATCCGTAAATCAACTTTAGCAAAATCGTCAAATTCGATTTCTGCGGCGATGGGATCTTTGCTTAACTCTGTTGCTTGACTAACCGGCTGAGCATTTTCTATCGCGGCTTTTTCCAGTGCTGCTTCTTGTTTTGAGGTTTCAATCATCGCTTCAACATGCTGAGAGTCAATACGATTAAACAGCGCTTTAAATGGGGTCAACTCATGACGAGTCAGTGGTGTTTGAATACCATCCCAAGTCAGTTCTTGATTAAGGAAAGCTTCCGTCCGCTCAGCTAACGCTGGCATTACAGGCTTGAGGTAAGTCATCAATACGCGGAATAGGTTAATGCCCACGGTACAAATATCTTGCAGCGCTTGCTCTTGGCCTTCTTGCTTGGCGATAACCCAAGGCGCTTTTTCATCCACATATTGGTTGGCTTTATCTGCTAATGCGGTGATTTCACGAATCGCACGACCAAATTCACGAGTTTCATAAAGTTCAGCAATACGTTCAGCCGCCGCGGCAAATTCGGCGTACAATTCAGGCTCGGCAAAGGTTGCTGATAACTGATTATCAAAACGTTTACTGATAAAGCCCGCATTCCGTGAAGCGAGGTTAACAATCTTGTTGACCACATCAGCATTGACGCGCTGCGTGAAGTCTTCAAGGTTTAGATCGAGGTCATCAATACGGTTGTTCAGTTTTGCCGCGTAGTAGTAACGTAAGCACTCAGGATCTAAATGTTTTAAGTAAGTACTCGCTTTGACAAACGTCCCTTTTGACTTCGACATTTTCGCGCCATTAACCGTAACATAACCATGCACAAAAACATTGGTTGGTTTACGGAAACCACTGCCTTCAAGCATTGCTGGCCAAAATAGGCTGTGGAAGTAAACAATGTCTTTACCAATAAAGTGGTACAGCTCGGTTTGACTGTCTTTGCGCCAGTATTCGTCAAAGTCTAAATCATTGCGCTTGCTGCAAAGATTTTTGAATGACCCCATGTAACCAATGGGTGCATCGAGCCACACATAAAAGAATTTATTGGTTTCACCGGGGATTTCAAACCCAAAATAGGGCGCATCTCGGGATATATCCCATTGCTGCAAGCCACCTTCAAACCACTCTTGCATTTTATTAGCGGTTTCGGTTTGCAGCGAGCCAGAACGAGTCCACTCTTTGAGCATGCTTTCAAACTGTGGCAAGTCAAAAAAGAAGTGTTCAGAATCTTTCATCACAGGGGTTGCACCTGAGACCGCAGATTTAGGATTGATCAGTTCCGTTGGGCTGTAAGTTTCGCCGCAAGCATCGCAGTTATCACCATATTGATCTTCTGACTTACATTTTGGGCAGGTGCCTTTGACGAAGCGATCCGGTAAGAACATCTGTTTTTCAGGATCGAATAACTGAGAAATGGTGCGACTAGAAATAAAGCCATTTTTTTTCAGTTCAAGATAAATATGCGAAGCCAACTCACGGTTTTCTTCACTGTGGGTGCTGTGATAGTTATCAAAACTAATATCAAACCCAGCGAAATCTTGCTGATGTTCTTCGCTAACCGCGGCAATCATTTCTTCAGGCGTAATACCCATCTGCTGCGCTTTAAGCATGATTGGTGTGCCATGAGCGTCGTCAGCACAGATGAAATTTACAATATTGCCGCGTAGGCGTTGGTAGCGCACCCAAATATCCGCTTGGATATGCTCAAGCATATGACCTAAGTGGATGGAACCGTTAGCGTACGGAAGGGCACAAGTTACCAGCAGTTTCCTTGGAGAAACGTTTCTTGGTTCAGTTGCCATACTTAATTATTCGCTATGTTTGATAGGTATTGAAAATAGCCTTCAATACTACCTGATGAAGCTACTCACGCCAAGGCGTGAGTCATGATAAGGCCTTAACTTTTTTGGGGTTCAGTGTGGGCAGATTGAGTGGTAGCATGAACAAAAAAGGAGGGCTTATGCTCACATTTACGTCCAAACACGATTTTTGTTCTTGGCTTAATCAGTTTTCTCACCCCAATTTAATTAGTGATTGGGCGCATTCACCGGGCGTGGTTCAAGTAACGGCATCTGGGCAATTTGCTATTCATATTCCATTTGCCGCTCACGCTTTGCGCCAAGAGCTGCAAGCTTGGATAACTAATCAGCAGCAAACGAAAGCCGTTGCCGCTTTTGATTATTCAGTCAATGTTACTCCTAAGGCCTTGATCACCAAAGTTCCGCATGGTGTTAAAGGCGTGAAAAATATTATTGCCGTCACGTCGGCGAAAGGCGGGGTGGGTAAATCAACCACAGCCGCTAACTTGGCGCTCGCGATAGCGGGCAGTGGTGCCAAAGTTGGTTTATTGGATGCGGACATTTATGGCCCTTCGGTACCGATGATGTTTGGCACTCAAGATGCCAAGCCAAGTGTGCGTGATAATAAATGGATGCAGCCAGTGAAAGCGCACGGTATCTATACCCATTCGATAGGTTATTTAGTCGATAAAGCGGATGCAGCGATCTGGCGTGGTCCGATGGCATCAAAAGCATTAGCTCAACTTGTTAATGAAACTGAGTGGCCTGAGTTGGACTATTTGGTGGTGGATATGCCTCCGGGTACCGGCGATATTCAATTAACGTTATCTCAGCAAATTCCGGTGACAGGCGCGGTCATTGTCACCACACCACAAGATCTCGCCTTGGCTGATGCACGAAAAGGGGCGGCAATGTTTGCTAAAGTTGACGTGCCCGTGGTGGGATTAATTGAGAATATGAGTTATCACATTTGCCGTCATTGCGGTGAAAAAGAAGCGATTTTTGGTGTTGGTGGTGCGCAAACGTTAGCCACTGAATATGGTTTATCATTGCTGGCGCAAATTCCGTTGCATGTCACACTCAGGGAAGATATTGACGCTGGCAAACCGACAGTGATAGCTCGTCCTGACAGTGAGCATAGCCAACAATATTATGCGCTCGCCGAGCGGATTTGTGCCAGCTTGTATTGGCAAGGCAAAGCGAAGCCGCAGACCATCGATCTGACGTTCGTGAGTGAATAGCAAAATTGAGTTTAGCGACTGAGCGCGTTGAGTTTATTCGGCGTTCAGTCGCCAGTTCAGCCAACACGTTAAGCAACCAATATCACTGCCTTTATTTTTGCCCAGAGAAGTAATCGTTTGCTTTGGGTTAATTTTATTCACTGTCAGAAAATACGGATATTTACCGTTGAGTGAACTGGTATCTAACCGACGAACTCCCTATAATCAGGCGGTTTATCTTATCTCCTCACATACACGTATCGGGTACACTGAACCATGTCTGATAATAATCAATGCGTCATCGTCGGTATTGCTGGCGCTTCTGCTTCTGGGAAAAGCCTTATTGCCAGTACCATTTATAATGAACTGCGCGCGAAAGTAGGCGACCATCAAATCGGTGTGATCACGGAAGATTGCTATTACAAAGACCAAAGCCATCTGAGCATGGACGAACGTGTCAAAACCAATTATGACCATCCTAATGCCCTAGATCACGATCTACTCTGTGATCATCTGCAAGCTTTAGTTCGTGGCGAAGCGGTTGAAGTCCCTGAATACAGTTACAGTGAACATACGCGCACCGCTAAAACCAGCACTATGACGCCGAAAAAAGTGATCATTTTGGAGGGGATTTTACTTCTGACCGATCCTCGTCTGCGTGATTTAATGCATGCAACCATTTTTATGGATACACCGCTCGATATCTGTTTATTACGTCGAGTCAAGCGTGACGTTGAAGAGCGTGGACGTACTATGGAATCGGTATTGAAACAGTATCAAAAAACCGTTCGTCCGATGTTTATGCAGTTTATTGAACCGTCTAAACAGTACGCCGATATTATTGTTCCACGTGGTGGTAAAAACCGCATTGCGATTGATGTCTTGAAAGCCCATATCGCAAAATTGCTTAAATCATAAAATTTACCGATCGTTGACTTTATCTTTTCCGATTAAAGTGGCACCTTAGATGCCACTTTTTTTATTTTCGTCAAGCAAGGAAAAAGCAGATGAAAAAACTGTCCCTATTCATTGCGGCGCTGCTGGTGATGGTTATCGCGGCAGTGGTCGCGTTAGTGGTTTTCGTCAATCCAAATCAATTTAAACCTCTGATCATTGAGCAAACCAGACAACAAACGGGCCTTGAGTTAGTCATTGAAGGCGATATCAGCTGGCAGTTCTTTCCGGCGATTGGTTTCGAACTTGGTAAAACCGAGTTAAGAAATCCTGACGGATTTACTCAAAATAACCTATTTAAGGTCGATCGTGTTGGGATTGATATCGCGGTCATGCCACTTTTTCGTCATCAACTGCATATTGGTAATGTTCGCCTTGAAGGGGCCGAATTTTATCTAGAAACGTTACCAAATGGTCGTTCTAACTTAGATAGCTTGACTCAAGCACAAAACCAAAAACCATCCACACAGGTGGAGGCGGTGCTGACCGACTCACCATCTAGCCAGCCAGAAGAGACAACCGCCGATCAAGCTTGGACTTTGAGTCTTGCTGGCGTGACTGTTAGTCAGGCACGATTAGAAATGCTTGATCAGCAAACGGGCACACACAGTACCTTATATGACGTTGATCTTACGGTGTCAGAATTTGCTGCCGATCGTTGGACCAGCGTGGATTTTTCGGCCAAAGGAAGTGCGAACCAACAACAGTTTAGTGTGCACGGGAAGGCGGAGATAAAACTGTCTGCAGACTTTAAACAGTATGCTCTACGCAATATTACGCTTAATAGTACGTTCGAAGACCCATCGGTACGGATAGACGCTTTACAACTTAAGCTCGCGACCTTTGAATTTGATCAAGACAATGCGCTGACTTTTGCTGTGAAAGGTAACGCAGCCGACATGACATTTGACGTTAGCGGCCAAGCGCAGTTGCAGGTTGATGCGGCGATCAGTACTGTTTCGTTGGATAAGTTACTTCTGAATTCGACATTACAAGGTGCGGCTTTACCACAATCACCGCTGCAGGTAGAAATGGCGTCTCGTATCGTGTTTGATGTGACCAACAGTACGCTGGATGTAGCGTTAGATAGGTTGATGGCCAACGCAATAGCGTTATCTGGACAAGCGAACATTCATTTGGCGGATATACCTAAAATCCGTTTTCAATTGCATAGCCCTGCGATTGATCTCGATGAATTTTTAGGGCTCGATCAAGTGGCGTCAAACTCTGCTGCCCAGCCATCGGTGAATGCACCCACTTCGCCACCGGTAGAGGTTGAACCAGATTTATCGGCTTTACGAGACTTAGATGTGGTTGGAGAGATAACCATTGATCGGTTTAAAGCAGGCAATGCCAAGCTTGAGCGTGTACATACTCGTTTTGTTGTTAACCGAGGTGTGATCGATCTTAATACGCTAACGGCTGAACTTTATCAGGGTAAGATCCAAGCGAGCGCCAAGGTTGATGCACGAAAAACACCCGCAACCTATCAGGTTAAGAAGACCATTACTGGTGTTCAAGTTCAGCCATTATTGATTGATGTGGCCGACAATGACTTACTACAGGGAACGGGTAACATTACGGTAGATGTGCAAGGTCGTAGCCTAACCCCAAGCGGTATTCAGAAAAACTTGCTGGGAACGGTCACGATTAACTTCGCTGATGGTGCTGTCAATGGCATTAATATCGCTCAGTTAATTCGCACCAATCATGCGCGTTTGAGAGGGCAAACGTTAGACGAATCTGAGGCAGTGAAGCAAACTGACTTTAGTGCGCTGACGGCGACGCTGCAACTGAATAAGGGTGAAGTGTCGACCAATAATTTAGCGATGCAATCGCCGTTATTACGAATTCGTGGTGAAGGTAAAGCCAATTACTTAAACGAAACGGTTGATTTTGTGGTTCGCACATCCATTGTTGGGACGCTGAAAGGGCAAGGCGGTAAAGATATCGACGAGTTGCGAGACGTCACTATCCCGATTCATATTTCTGGCCAATGGACTGAACCAAGATACCGATTGGTGTTTGATGATCTGCTTAAGCAAAGAGCGCAAAAGGAGATTGACCGCGGTATTGAGAAGCTCGGTGATAAAGTGAAAGGTGAAGAAGCGAAACAAGCGGTGGATGCCTTGAGAGGGTTATTGCGACGCTAAGCGTGGTAACCTTGAGTTAAAGGCTCATTGATGTCTAAAAAAGCTGGATAACTCCAGCTTTTTTATTGGGTGATCCACGACTACCAATCGACGCCTTTTAGGGCTTTGACGCCTGAATCAAAAGCATGTTTGATGTTTTTGACTTCAGAGACGGTATCTGCGAGTTCGATAAGTGTTCGATGAGCGCCACGTCCCGTGATGATCACGGATTGCATAGGGGGGCGTTGTTGTAACGCTTCAACCACTTCATCAAGATCAAGATAGCCATAGCTCACCATATAAGTCAGCTCGTCAAACAGTAAGACATCTAAGGATTCATCGTTAAGCATGCGTCGACACTCTTGCCATACTTGTTGAGCGGCTTCGGTATCGGTTTGTTTATTTTGCGTATCCCAGGTAAAGCCTGTCGCCATGACTTGGAACTCGACACCAAGTTTTTCAAGTAAATTACGTTCCCCATTTTCCCATGTGCCTTTGATAAATTGTGCAACAGCACACTGTTTACCGTGGCCGACGGCGCGTGCAATGGTGCCAAAGCCTGATGTGCTTTTGCCTTTACCATTGCCAGTGATCACCAGCAATAAGCCTTTTTCTTGCTGAGCATTGGCAATCCGTGCATCAACCTGTTCTTTTACTTTTTGTTGGCGTTGTTGATGACGCTGTTGCTTGATGTTTTCACTAGACATTATGTTGAGCTCTTTTTAGAAAAATAATGAACCACATCATAGCGTAAGTCTTTCATCGCTTTCTACTGAAAGCATTCATCCTGTTCGTTACCGTGATAGTGGCTAATACAAAGAATTTTGAAATCGCTGGATGCTTTTGTAATTAACAAATTCATCGTTTTCATAAATAGTTGAGGAATTACAGAGTGTAAGAAGATTTTTTAAAATCAGTGGCAGAACGGGCTGAGGAGCACTATGGTAAAAAAGTAACAACAATAACGATTCAATGAACTCCTTTGCTTGCCAATCAAAGACTGAGGCTTTTGCCTCAGTCTTTCTCTTTGTGCTTAAACAGCATCGCTATACTAACGGTTTAATATTACTTAAGTTTAGAAAGCATAGCTGGCTTGCACACCGACTAACCATACGTGTCCGGTCACTTCTCCAGCAAACGCGCCGCCAATCGCTGCGGCTTGGTCGTCGGATCCATCGCGAGGCTCATACAGCGAAGCTTTTTTAGCAAAAATATAGGTAAAGCCAGCATCAAGGGTCAGTTGTTTCGTGGCTCGATAGCCCGCACCAATACTTAACCAAGTACGATCGGTTTCTGGAATGGTCGCTGTACGATATTTTGTACTTACTGCGGATAAGTCATAGGCAATGCCTGCACGTAGGGTCAAATCTTGATCCCAAGCGTAGCTGGTCCCTAATGCAAAACGGTAGTTATCTTTCCAGTTTTCTAACTTAATTAAGTCATTAGGAGTGCCATCATGAAAGTTAGCCACCAATTGATCAAAGCTACTCCAATCCGTCCAATTAATACTACTGTGCAATGCCCATTGTTCGGTTAATTGGTGAAAGCTAGCTAGCTCTGCCGTCGCTGGTAAAGTCACAGCGAGTTGCCCCGGTTTGTGTTTTCCGTATGGGATCCCTTCAGCATGACCATCAAAGTCCATCACGACTTGTGATTTATAGGTAAAAGCCACTCGATGATTTGGGTTGATTTGCCAAGCGGTACCAGCCTGCCAGCCCCAACTGGTATCGTCCCCTTCCATATACTTTAAAATAGTCCCTTGAGGTGCCTTTATTGGGTTTGTTCCATCCATTCCAACGATATTTTTTTCCGGCACACTGGCCCCAAAATGACCTTCACCGATCACATAGCGTACACCAGCCCCGACACTGACTGCGTCGGTCAGTTGATAGCCGAGGTTAACGTTCGCTTCGGCGGTGATGATTTTCGCCTGATCGCCAAAATGGCTAGCAGCAAAGTTAGGTAGCTCGGTTTCCATTCCATAATTGGTGCCGATAGCTAAACCTAAAAAGGTCCGGTCATTCAATTGATGAGAGAAATAAGCATTTGGGACGATAGCGTCATGGGCGAAATCTTTTGCCGTCGCGCTGGTTTGGCCCAAATTGGTATGAGTCACTGTGCCATTAACATCAATATTGGGGTTAACGTAAATCGCACCAGCAGAAAATTGCGTGCCAGGCAGGTAGGTTAACATCGCAGGGTTACGCCATTGTGAGCCAGCATTGTCAGCCATGGCTGCTTCACCCGCGTACGCTCGACCAAGGCCCGTCGCTGAGTATTCTGCTAGTTGAAATCCCGCTGCTTGAGCGTAGGTTGGTAGTCCCATTAAGCCGAACGCAACGGCTATCGATAACGTTTTTTGATTATTGTTCATGGTTATGTTCGCTGAAATGGTTAGTCAATAGTGGCGAAAAGTGTAAAGATAGCGAGTCGCCTTAACAAATAAAAACAATAAATCATCAATATTTAGAGTTTTATATCGATTTTCTATTATTAACTTACCTATTAATCTGGTTAGTGTTCTGGTGGGGTGAAAGTTCAGCGAACAGATGTAGGATGTAACTGCCCTTTTTAAGCACAGCTGTAAGCTTAAAAGAGCACATGTGAGGTGAATAAATAAAAAAAGGGCTGATGATTCAGCCCATTAAGATACGTGTTTGAATTAAGTTAAACTTAGAAGCTACGGCTATATTGTAAGCCGACTAAGATTGCATCTGCTTTGGTAGTCGCAGAAATTGTCGAAATAGTTTGGCCCGTTGTCGGATTGTTAATTGTTTCATCAACCTTTACATCTTTACCCATTAAGTAAGTAAAGCCAAAGTCAAAATTAGACTTGTCATCAATTTGATAGGTGAAGCCCGCTGATAACCATTGACGATCGGAATCCGGTACTGAAATTGAGGTGATTTTATCTTGCGCGCTGGTATCGTACATATAGCCGGCACGCAGTGTCCAATCGCGGTTTAGGAAGTAAGTACCGCCAATAGAGTAGTGCCAACCGTCTTTCCATTGATAATCTTTTTCATCGATATTTTGGTTCTTAAATTCCAAAGTATCAAAAGCACTCCAACCAATGTATTGCACACTATAGTGGACAGCAAAGGGGGTATTGTCTATGCGGTGGTAACCAGAAAACTCGGCCATATCTGGTAACGGTAACTTGATTTCTTTATCGCCATCTTTAGCTGTTATGGTTGGGCTATAACGATAAGAAAGACCAAAGCGGTTATTCTCATCCAATTCATAAACGGTACCGATATTAAAACCAACCCCGAAGCCATCTGCTTTATCTATGTCAACGATACTACGGCCATTTAGAGCATTTAACATACCTGTAGTTTGATCCACCACAGGGCCAGTGTAGATATCGTTACGAAATGAGCGCTTTAATGTTCCTTGACCGTAAATCAGATCAAGCCCTGCGCCAATACTCCATTGTGAGTCAATGCGATAGGAGCCGGAAACGCCAAAGTTGACGCTAAGAATTTCTGTTTCCCCTCCGAACTCACCACCAGCGTAGTTAGAGCCAAAATCGGTACGAGTGCCAAAGTTAGAATAGGCGTTTACCCCCCAAGCGAATTGCTCGTTGACTGGGACGATCAAATGAATATTAGGCGCAATGGAAGTACCACCAGCATCATCGTAATTAGCATCTCTGGATTGTGCAAATGGTGTACCTGGGAGCGATTGATAGGTTCCATTTTTAACACGTATATCAGTTATAATGGCTTCAAAACCGAGTGATAGCTCCATTTTGTCAAAGAGAGCCATCGCGGCAGGGTTACGTGACATTACGGCGGCGTTATCGGCAATTACGGCATCACCGGCAAACGCACGGCCAAGGCCTGTTGCTGAT
The DNA here is from genome assembly GCF_013048705.1 of Vibrio sp. A11. Classification (NCBI taxonomy): domain Bacteria; kingdom Pseudomonadati; phylum Pseudomonadota; class Gammaproteobacteria; order Vibrionales; family Vibrionaceae; genus Vibrio; species Vibrio sp. A11. Next base: position 181,526 of record NZ_VHSI01000004.1, read on the forward strand.
TGAGCGTTAAGCTGAAAGCCGGCGGCCATAGCTTGTTGAGTAGCGAGAGAGATGGTCACAGCAAGCAGTGACTTTTTAAACAGACGCGTCTTGTTCATGGTGCTTTTTCCTTGTTATATCGCCTCTAATGGGCGTTGTGTTGAGCAAAAGCTCAGTGGCTGGCTGATACTAGTCGCAAGTATAGGAGATAGAAATCCGACCATTGTCTAAGGCGCGATTAAATCTTTAAAATTGCTAGCAATTTGGCATTAAATTGTAAATAAAAAGTTAAAAGTAGAGTTTTGGCTCTATTAAAATGGCGCTTATTTGGCTGTTACTGCCTTGTGTTACACAAGGTGATAACTCGAAAAAAATTGATCTAGGACAATTTTTCGCCGGTATTGGTGGGCTAAACCAGCATAAACTTGATCTAATGCAAACTACGCTTTGTTTAAGTCGCTATATTACCTCTTGTCATCTCGTTAGCTCTAGTAGCTAACATGTTGAGCAAGATGACACTTCCTTTTGAAGGCTGACTTTACTTTCTCCTAATCAGGAAACTGATTATTTCAATTGGCTTAGGTTAATTGCTTTGTATAACATTCCAACCACACAGCTTTGTGTGGTTTTTTTTTGCTTGCTTTCGCTGCCGCAATCACGTTTATTTAAACAGTTGTTTGATTGATGTAACAATTTGATTACAATGCTTCTCAGGTCAGACCTCTTATTCTAAGGAGAAATAATGGGCAAGCAGGAAGTCAGAACACGCTCAGGAGAGCGTGTTGCTATTGTTGCAGGTATTCGTACCCCTTTTGCACGTCAAAGTACGGAGTTTGCGCAAGTACCCGCGATAGATTTAGGCAAGATGGTGGTTAATGAACTGCTCACTCGAACCGACATTGATCCACAACTCATCGAACAGTTGGTTTTTGGCCAAGTGGTTCAGATGCCAGAAGCACCCAATATTGCTCGGGAAATTGTGCTAGGCACGGGGATGAATATTCATACGGACGCTTACAGTGTGACGCGTGCTTGCGCAACCAGTTTTCAATCTGCGGTTAACGTCGCTGAAAGCATTATGGCTGGTACTATCGATATTGGCATCGCTGGTGGCGCGGATTCCTCTTCCGTTTTACCGATTGGCGTTTCTAAAAAACTGGCAGCAAGCTTATTAGCGCTCAGTAAAACGAAAACACTCAGCCAAAAATTCAACGTATTAAAGTCATTATCGGTTAAAGATTTAATGCCAGTTCCGCCTGCCGTTGCCGAATATTCGACAGGGTTATCGATGGGACAGACCGCCGAGCAAATGGCGAAGTCGCATGGTATCTCACGCGCGGATCAAGATGCTTTAGCGCATCGTTCTCACACCTTGGCTGCCCAAGCATGGAATGAAGGCAAGATAGCCGGTGAGGTGATGACCGCTTTCCCTGAGCCTTATAAAAAGTGGCTCGATAAAGACAATAATGTGCGTTTTGATTCTACTTTAGAAGGTTACGCTAAGCTTCGCCCCGCTTTTGATCGCCAATATGGCAGTGTGACCGCGGCTAACAGTACGCCGCTCACTGATGGTGCGGCGGCCATTCTGTTAATGCGTGAAGGGCGAGCCAAAGAGCTGGGCTTGGATATTCTTGGCTACATTCGCTCTTATGCATTTTCGGCGATTGGCGTTGAAAAAGATATGTTGATGGGGCCTTCCTTCGCGACGCCATTAGCGCTAGAGCGAGCTGGGATCGAACTGAAAGATTTAACATTAATCGATATGCACGAAGCGTTTGCGGCGCAGACCTTAGCCAATGTGAAAATGTTCGCTAGCGATAGTTTTGCTCAGCAATACTTGGGCCGCAGTAAAGCGATTGGTGAAATTGATATGGATAAATTCAATGTGCTTGGTGGTTCGATTGCTTATGGTCACCCTTTTGCGGCGACGGGAGCGCGAATGATCACGCAAACCTTGCGTGAATTACAACGTCGTGGTGGTGGGCTAGCATTGAATACTGCTTGTGCCGCTGGTGGCTTAGGTGCGGCAATGATTTTGGAGGTTGAATAATGAGCGAGGCAAAAGCATTTCACTTAACGATTGATGAGCAGCACATTGCTTGGCTCGCGATTGATGTTCCCGGTGAAAAAATGAACACTCTTCAGGCCGCATTTGCCGATGAGATGTTGGCGGTATTTAAGCAGCTTAATGAACAGAAAAAACAGCTTAAAGGCTTAGTCATCCATTCGTTAAAGCCAGATAACTTTATTGCCGGTGCGGATGTTCGAATGCTGGATGCCTGCACTTCTGCTCAAGAAGCACAGGCCTTAGCCACGCGAGGACAGCAGATGTTCCAACAGCTAGAAGACTTACCATTCCCTGTTGTGGCTGCGATTCATGGCCCTTGCTTAGGCGGAGGATTAGAGCTGGCACTGGCGTGTGATTATCGTGTGTGTACGGATGATGATAAAACACGTTTAGGTTTACCTGAGGTGATGTTGGGTTTACTGCCCGGATCGGGGGGAACGCAGCGTTTACCTCGTTTGATAGGTCTACTTCCTTCGTTAGATTTAATTTTGACCGGTAAACAACTGCGCGCTAAAAAGGCTTATAAACTAGGCGTCGTTGATGCTTGCGTGCCTCAGAGTGTCTTATTAGAAGTGGCGTTACGTTTTGTCGGTGACAATAGTAAGAAACGTCGCCAAGCTAAACCATCTTTAAAAGAAAAACTGCTTGCTAATACGGGCCTTGGCCGCAAAATTATTTTTGACCAAGCGAGCAAAAAAACCGAACAGAAAACGCGCGGCAATTATCCAGCGGCTAAGGCCATTTTAGAAGTCATTGAGCATGGACTGAATAAAGGGTTGAAAGCAGGTTTGGAGCAAGAAGCGAAACGCTTTGGTGAGTTGGTGATGACCAATGAATCTAAAGCATTACGTTCGATATTTTTTGCTACCACGGAAATGAAAAAAGAGCACGGTAGTGATGCTGAGCCTAAGTCAGTCAAACACGTTAGCGTGTTAGGTGGCGGCTTAATGGGGGCGGGGATCAGCCATGTTAGCGTGGCTAAAGCAAAACTGCCGGTCAGAATTAAAGATGTTTCTAACGACGGCATTCTTAATGCTTTGAGCTATAACTACGGTCTATTTGAGAAGCAGCGTAAACGCAAAATCATCAGTAAAGCGCAACTGCAAAATAGCATGATGCAATTGGCTGGTGGTACCGATTTTAGAGGTTTTCAGCAAACGGACGTGGTTATCGAAGCGGTCTTTGAAGATTTGGCGCTTAAACAGCAGATGGTGGCCGATGTCGAGCAACACGCTCAGCCTAGTACTATTTTTGCAACCAATACTTCTTCTTTACCGATTGGGCAGATTGCCGAAAAAGCCACTCGGCCAGAAAATATCGTCGGCCTACATTATTTTAGTCCGGTTGAAAAGATGCCATTAGTCGAAGTGATCCCACATAGCACGACGTCATCTGAAACGATAGCGACCGTGGTGGCGTTAGCGAAAAAACAGGGCAAAACCCCGATCGTAGTCAAAGATCGCGCTGGTTTTTATGTTAACCGTATTCTAGCTCCTTATATGAATGAAGCGGCTAATGTACTGATGGCTGGAGAAACGATAGAAAAAATCGATAAAGCGTTACTGAACTTTGGTTTCCCCGTTGGGCCAATTACGTTATTGGATGAAGTAGGGATCGATGTTGGCTCAAAAATTATGCCTATTTTGGTTAATGAGCTTGGGCCGCGTTTTAAGGGACCGGACGTATTTGAGGTTTTATTAAACGATAATCGTAAAGGACGAAAAACAGGCAAAGGCTTCTACAGTTACAAAAAAGGCAGCAAGAAAAAAGAGGTCGATAAGTCAGTTTACAAATTGTTGAATCTAACTCCAGAATCAAAGTGGGATGAGCAAGAGATTGCCATGCGTTGTGTGTTACCGATGCTCAATGAAGCGGTTCGTTGTTTGGATGAGGGGATTATCCACTCGCCACGTGACGGCGATATCGGGGCGATTTTTGGGATTGGTTTCCCTCCTTTCCTTGGTGGCCCTTTCCGCTATATGGATCAAATTGGTTTGGATAAACTGATTGAGCAAATGAAGCAACACGCTCAAAAATACGGTGACCATTTCGCACCGTGCGATGCGTTAATTACTCGAGCGAGTGTAGGTAAGCGTTTCTACTCATAAGCGATGCTCGATTAACAACTGAAAAAAGAGGAGAGTGGTCAATCGCCACTCTCCTCTTTATTTCTAACCATCGATCAGTGGATGTGATAAGCAATAACAAAATCAATAAATAGACGGACTTTTTCTGGTAAATGATCTTTATGATTGTACAGCATATAAATGTCTCGCGGGTTAGCACTCCAGTCGGGTAAGACGCGCACCAAACTACCATCTGCAAGAAATTCTTTTAACATCACATCAGGCATTAAAGTAATACCTAATCCATCCGAACAAGCGCTGCGCACCACGTTGAGGGTACTGGCTTGAAACCTTCCCACATCGTTATTGATGCACGTTTCCCCTTTATCATTACACAGTTGCCATTTGAGTAATGGATCGCCTTTCAATAGGGAATATTGGCTGAGTTGTTCAGCGTGAGTGGGTGTGGGATGTTTGGCTAGATAGAGAGGGCTGGCGACTAAAATGTCTTTAACTTCACTGATTTTTCTGGCGATCAAACTGGAATCACGTTGTGGCCCGACTCGGAAAATAACGTCCCATTCGGTAGGGTCGAGTTGAACGGCATGATTACTGGTCGTTAATTCAAGATTAATATCTGGATACTGATGCATAAAGGCGTTAAACATCGGCATCATCATCCGCTTGGTTAAATTCTCTGGTGCGGAAAGTCGAATTGTGCCTGATGCTCCACGACATTCATCAGTGATCGCTTCCGCCATGCTGGCTAAACGTTGTAGTAACGGTGAACAATCTCTGAAAAAACGTTCCCCAGCTTCAGTTAAAGTCAGCTTTCGAGCGTGCCGATTGAGCAATCTTAAATTTAAGGAATCCTCCAAAGCTTGAATGCGTCGGGTAATTGTCGCAACCGGGATCATGGTTTTACGCGAGGTCGCGGTATAGCTGCCGTGTTCAACAACCAGTCGAAAAAGGTTTAAGTCATCTAATTTCATTGTTCCTGACACATTATTTTACCGTTTTAGTTAATTTATACGGATATCAGCAAGTAAGGCTTGAGTCATATCAACTTGTAGAACGATTTGTCGACTCGCTCTATTTTTTTGTTCATCTAATGATAGATTGATTAGCGTTATGGTAACTAATTTTGTAAATTATCGTATTTATGCATGGTATCTGGCTGGTTATTTTTACCAGTAAAATCTCGTAAATCATACATATAGTATGTGATGCAGATAAAAAGTGGAATATTTGTATAAATGTCGTTTCAAGACTATTTTTAATGAGCAAGTACACGATGTTATTCGTAGGGTTTGGTAGAAGATGAATCAGGTAACGTCGGTGAGTCATGGCTAATCAATCAGGTAGCTTAAATGGGTGCTAGGTAGCCTGAGCATTGATGGAGATTGATGAGCTAATCATACGAATCGTGAGCACATAGTGGAGTAGGTGCTATGTATAAAGATTACATTAAAGCTAGGAATCTATCGGACGGTAATGCTGGCCAAGAGAAAATGATCATGCTGGTTGATGATGACCCTATTTTCAGGCGAGTGACCAGTGGTTATCTGGCCGCTAAAGGGTATAAAGTCGTTGAAGCTAAAGATGGCTTAGATGGATTGAAAAAGCTACGTTCAAACGAGCCAGATTTATTACTGTGCGACCTTTCTATGCCTGTATTAAACGGTATTGAGTTTGTTGAAGAGGTAAGTTTGGAGTATCCATCGTTGCCAATGATTGTCGTGTCAGCCACGGGAGAAATGTCGGATGTGGCCAAAGTGCTTCGCTATGGCATCAAAGATTTTTTACCCAAACCGATTGGTAATCATGAAAATCTCAGTTGCGCGATTGAAAATACATTAGAAGATGCGATGCATCATCTTAATGATCAACGTGACTTTTCGAGCCAGTGGTTTCGAGTCGACGGTGGCGGCGAGCTTCCTGAAGAGCAAGAGTTGCATTGGCATCTTGAGCATTTACGAGAAAACCCCAATACGGCCAGAGAGTTACTACAAGCACTGTTGCCCGATAATGACACTTCACAAGGTGCTTGGAAGTGCAGCTACCGATTATTACAGTCGACAGAAGCCATGCCATTAGTGTTTGATTACGCTTGGTTAATCAATGGACAGTTTGCTTTTTACATCGTTGATTCGTCGAGTGATCAGCAACTAGGGGTCGCGAGTACATTATTGATCCGCGCTTTATTTAATGACTATTTGCGTAACTTGCGTAGTTTCAGCGCTGATTTAAAAGATCTGGCCGAAATCTTTGAACGAGGTATCGAGTGCTCTGAAGGTGGCGTGCCTGTTTGTGCCTTATTTGGTATTGCTGATTTGACCGATAAGACTTTGTCCATTTTACCTGCGGGATTAGCATGCCATTGGTCTAATGGTTATCTCTCTCAGTCAATTGCTCCCGGTGTGAAATTAGGGGATAATTGCTTAAAGAACTTCATTACCAAAGACTTACCTATCCAAAGTGCTTGTCAAGTATCGATCAGTTGTCTTGGTTCCAGTAGTTTTACATTAGATATTTATCAAGGTAATAAGAGTTAACAGCCTCTACCGATGGTATATTCACTCAATGTTCAGCGAGGCCCATCATCAATATTCGTCATGTTTTACTCAATGTTGTTGGTGGCCTTAGCGTAGCACTTGGCCTTCTGGGTGTGGTATTACCCCTGCTGCCAACCACGCCATTTTTATTGCTCGCTAGCGCTTGTTTTGTGCGTAGTAGCCCTAGGTTTCACTTATGGTTACATCGGCATGCTACACTAGGGCCAATGTTACTTAATTGGCAACAGAATCGCGCCATCTCGAAACGAGTAAAATGGCGAGGTGCTTTATGCATGATGGCGAGCTTTGCTTTGTCTATTGCTATTGTTCCTCTAATGTGGTTAAAAATAATGCTTTTGGGATTATTAGTGATACTGCTTAGTTGGTTTCTTCGCTTACCTACGTATGAGTTGGTTGCTAACCAACAAGAAAATCACTAGCATTACTGGGAAGTGTGCCCGCTCTTCGAGTGGGCTTTTGCTTTTTAATCGACGTGCAGTTTGATGTGCACGTATAAATTCTCATTCTAGATCATGGTGATATTTATCATGGTCAATCAATCGAAGTTAATGTAGCTATGACAACCGAAACTCTTACTCTTATCAAATCTAGCATTAAAACCATTGCTGACTATCCAAAGCCAGGGATTCTCTTTCGCGATGTCACCAGTTTGTTGGAAGACGCTGTCGCTTATCAAGCCACCATTCGTTTGTTGGTTGAAAAATATCAAGCCATGGGGTTCAACAAAGTGGTGGGTACGGAAGCGCGTGGATTTTTGTTTGGAGCGCCATTGGCTTTAGAGCTTGGGGTAGGGTTTGTTCCTGTTCGTAAACCTGGAAAGCTGCCGCGTAAAACGCTCGCCCAATCGTACGATTTAGAATATGGCACGGATACGTTAGAAATTCACGTCGATGCCATCAAACCAGGCGATAAAGTGTTAGTTGTCGACGATTTACTGGCTACTGGTGGCACGATTGAGGCGACAACACAGCTTATTCGTCAATTAGGTGGTGTTGTTCAACACGCTGCATTTGTGATTAACCTGCCGGAAATCGGTGGTGATAAACGTCTTGAAGCTTTAGGGTTAGATGTGTACAGCATTTGTGAGTTTGACGGTCACTAAATATCCATAACGGAAGGTTTCATGAGTTATCTTGCTTTAGCACGAAAATGGCGTCCTAACACATTTAAAGCGGTGGTAGGGCAAGCTCACGTATTAACCGCTTTAGAAAATGCACTAACGCAGAATCGTTTGCATCATGCGTATTTATTTAGTGGTACTCGTGGCGTGGGAAAAACCACGATTGGGCGTTTATTTGCCAAGGGCTTAAACTGTGAAACAGGCATTACCGCTACCCCTTGCGGTCAATGTGCGACCTGCAAAGAGATCGATCAGGGGCGTTTTGTTGATTTATTAGAAATTGACGCCGCATCGCGCACCAAAGTTGAAGATACTCGTGAGCTGCTTGATAACGTCCAATACAAGCCGGCGCGCGGACGCTTTAAAGTCTACTTGATCGATGAAGTTCATATGCTTTCTCGGCATAGCTTTAATGCTTTGCTGAAGACATTAGAAGAGCCACCAGAGTACGTCAAATTTTTGCTGGCGACGACGGATCCACAGAAATTACCGGTTACGATTTTATCACGCTGTCTACAATTTCATCTTAAGCCGATCAGTGTTGAGAATATTCGGCAACAGCTTGAACATGTATTGCAAGCCGAAAATGTAAACAGCGATAGTAAGTCACTCGCCATGATCGCGCATGCCGCGGATGGCAGTATGCGCGATGCGTTAAGTTTAACCGATCAGGCTATTGCGCTCGGTAACGGTGTTATCGAACACAGCGTGGTTTCGCATATGCTCGGTACACTGGATACCGATCAAGCATTGCATTTATTACAAGCGATCAGTAGCCAGCAACCGCAGAGCATGATGGCGTGTATTGAACAATTAGCCAGTAATGGGGTTGAATGGGATGGATTGCTCCAGCAATTAGCAACCCAGTTGCATCGTATTGCTATGTGCCAAGCCTTACCCAGTAGCGTTGATAAAGCTCAGCCTGATGCCGATGCTATTGAACATTTAGCTAAAATACTAGCCCCACAAGACGTGCAACTCTATTATCAAATTGTATTAAAAGGGCGGGCGGATCTTCCGTTGGCTCCAACGGCGCGAATTGGTATTGAAATGGTTGCACTACGTATGATGGCGTTTCGACCAACGTCGGTTACGGTGAGTCATAGCTTAGTAATGCCAACCGCCGAACCGGTTTCTGATAACACAGCTCAGCGTTCGGTTGCTCAAATGCAGGGTCCAGTGACTGCACCGGCAACATCACCTCAACCTCAGGTAGTGAATGTTCAACCCGCGATGAAAGAGCCAGAGCCGCCAGTTGTTCAGCCAGAGACGCGAGCACAAGAACAAGCGGTTGTTGTTCCACCTGTCGCCGGGTTACGTCATCAGTTGCGCTCTCAGCGGCAAGGGCTGACTCCGAAAAGTACGCCAGTAAAAAAGCCTGATGCGGTATCTGCAAAGCCGACTTCGATTTTAGATCGTGTAGCACAGCGAGCTCAATCGACTTCAACGCCGATACCGCCGAATGAGTCTTTGATATCTCATCAAGAGCCAACCGAGCAAGAGTCCGTTTATCAATGGCGGCCATCAACCAGTACGGTAGAGAGTGCCAGTCAATCCACTCACAATGAATTGACGCCCACACAAATCAAGCGAGCGTTAGAGCACGAAAAAACACCAGAGATGATCGAGAAATTGATCATTGAAGCCGCGGAGCAGGACTCATGGGCCAAGCTGATCTCTCAGTTAGAGACTGCTAAATTAGTGGAACAACTTGCCTTGAATTCAACATTTCATAAGCAGGGAACCCATATTGAGCTGACGCTTCGTCCTTCTCATGCTCATTTGAATACCGATAAGGCTCAGAGTGAACTTTTACAAGCCCTCAATGACCAATTACAAGAAGAGTGTCATTTAAGTATTCATATTGGTGAATCCGGTGAAACACCGCTTGAGCTGAGAGAACGTCTTTATCAAGCAAAGCTCACTCAGGCGCTAGAAAGTTTGAAACAAGATACCAATGTACAATTTATTGAGCGACGTTTTCATGCTCAGCTTGATCATGACAGCGTGAGGCCAGTTTAACCAGTGGGGTTGAGATTTTCTATTTTCACCCCCACTTATCGTAGAACAATTGAATAAAACCAGAGAGATAATCTATGTTTGGTAAAGGCGGTATGGGCAACTTAATGAAACAAGCCCAGCAAATGCAAGATCGTATGCAAAAGCTACAAGAAGAAATCGCTAGTATGGAAGTGGTCGGTGAATCTGGCGCTGGATTAGTAAAAGTGACCATTACTGGCAGTCATAACGTACGTCGCGTTGAGATTGATCAAAGTTTAATGGAAGATGACAAAGAGATGCTGGAAGATTTGATTGCAGCTGCGTTCAATGATGCCGCTCGTCGTGTGGAAGAAACACAAAAAGATAAAATGGCCGCTGTCACTGGGGGTATGCAATTACCACCAGGTATGAAAATGCCATTCTAATCAATAAGTAGGTTAGTAATGCGAACCAGTCATATGCTGGAGCATTTGATGGAGGCCTTACGTTGTTTACCTGGGGTTGGCCCCAAGTCAGCGCAACGTATGGCCTTTCATTTGTTACAGCGAGATAGAAAAGGTGGCTTGCAGTTAGCGGAAGCGCTGAATCAAGCCATGGTCGAAGTGGGACATTGTGCTGAGTGTCGAACGTTCACTGAACAAGAAGTGTGCGATATTTGTCGTAATCCGAAACGACAAGAAAATGGCCAACTTTGCGTCGTTGAAAGTCCTGCGGATATTGCAGCATTAGAAGCCACGGGACAATTCTCAGGGCGTTATTTTGTACTGATGGGACATTTATCGCCGTTAGATGGTATTGGTCCTAGTGATATCGGTCTTGATACGCTGGATTTTCGACTGCAAAAAGGTGGTATTTCTGAAGTCATTCTCGCTACCAACCCTACGGTAGAAGGGGAAGCGACGGCACATTATATTGCAGAGTTATGTCATGAGCATCAGGTCAGTGCCAGTCGCATTGCACACGGTGTTCCTGTTGGTGGAGAATTAGAATTGGTCGATGGAACAACATTATCCCACTCGCTACTGGGAAGACAAAAGTTTAATACGACCTTTTAGTTCCCACTGCCTACCTTTGAGAACCTCGAAACAGACCGATTAGCTTTGTTTTGAGGTTTTTATCTTTTCACTCTTTTCTTTGTTGTTATTCAGGTTAGTTGCTCTAGCTCGATTAGATTTTGTAAAGCTTGTTGATTGCTGTCACCGCAAACGACAGGGCAAGGTTTGAAGTGGTGGCAGACGGTTGGCCTTTCTGGTTTACCAAAGAGTTTGCATAGATTGTCCTCATTAAGCTGAATACAACGCACTCCTGCAGGCTTACCGCTGGGCATACCTGGGATAGCTGAAGAAATACTGGGTGCAATACAACATGCGCCACAACCGAGACGACAGTCCATTTTATACCTTTCGATGATTACCCGTTTAATGCGGGCGCTGATCCTAGCAGATCTTTTCTTTCTCAGCAGCGAAATTATTACCTTGTGACCTTGCAGTTTATAAACGGGAAAGGTATAACACCCGGCTGAAATCGTAACTAGGCAGTAAACCCTCATGAATATCCCATTTTGGCAACGTAAATCTTTAGAACAAATGACCGAAGCGGAGTGGGAATCGCTATGCGATGGTTGTGGTAAATGTTGTTTGCATAAACTCATGGATGAAGACAGTGATGAAGTCTATTACACCAATGTTGCTTGCAGTTGGCTCAATAGCGATACCTGTTCATGCAAAGACTATCCTAACCGTTTTCAATCTGGCGAAGAGTGTTTAAAACTTACGCGAGACAAGATAGCGGAATTTCATTGGCTACCTGATACCTGTGCTTATCGGTTACTCGCGGATCAGCAGCCGTTACCTGAATGGCATCCTTTGATCACGGGGTCGAAAGCAGCGATGCATGCGGCAGGGCAAAGTGTCCGTAATCAGGTTGTTTATGAAATCGATGTTATTGATTGGGAAGATCACATTATAAACCATCCTAACAGAAACTAGCGGTATTAAGATTTTTCAATCTCTTATCTTATTAATCGCTGCTTTGCCACCATTGTTAGCGGTGGTTAGGATTTTTATATAGGCTACACTGATGGCTTAATAACACCAAATCGAAATAGATTAAGAGCTGTTAACAATCATCATTGATATCTTTAAAATATGCACTTAGTTAGTTATTGTCGATGTGTTTTTATTGGTTTTATTATTTTAATAGTTAATGAATTATGTGTTCTAGTCTGGATTAGTTATTTCCTATAGGCATCAATAATATAAGTATTCACAGCAAAACTAATATATTTTCCTTTTTCTGTATTTTTAATGTATTCATAATTTGTATTTTTTATTTTTAATAAAAAATATTTATTGTCCTATGTTTTATTTTTTATTGAAGATTAAGCATATTTACATTGACCTTTTTTAACTAACCCTCCTATAATCCGCGCCGTTCAGTTAATGAACAGACTGTGTAATTACAGCATCTCGTTAGGCGAGGCTCCTGTACAAACATAGGCCACTGATCTCACGACATCCAGAGATGCCCAAGATCAGGACAGTTTTCATCGGATTAAGGTGTTAACCCAAGTGGCTTTCGCGTTTGCGAATACGTTGTATAGTGCTGAAGCTGGGACTCGGGGATGAATTATCCTACCATTTCCTTTCGCTCGTCAAATAACGGCTGTTTTCTTACATCATAGATCAATCAATTCAGGATATTCCTGAGTCACATGAGGTTAATGTGATGAATGTAAATGTAATGAAAAACACCCACTCAATTATTGAGACCGCACAAGTTAAGCAACTGAATGAATTTTCAAGAAAATTAATTCAGCCACGTTACCGTGAAAAATGGGTTGAGAAACTCGTTAAACTTTCTGATTCAGAAATTAAATTTGTATTAGAATCATTATCTAATCATGAAGTTTCTGAATTATTTAGTACGATTTCGGCCAATGCCACAGGAGAATTATTACTGTGCATTACACCACAGCAACTAAAAGAAATACTGCCTTTAGTTGCACCAAAGTTTATTGAGAATGCAATGCGTACCCTCGATGAGCAGGAGCGTGAGATTGTGCTCGAAGCGATGCCAATAGACGATTTAAAATACCATCGTGAAGCCTTGTTTTGGCCTGATGAATCGGTTGGCCGACATATGCGTTCAGATGTCATCACTTTACAAATTACTCAAACGGTAGAGCAAGCCAAGCAAACCCTTTATGAAGCTTGGGATATGCCAAACTTATTACACAACATGTACGTTGTGAACGAACAAGGGGCATTATTAGGAGAAATTAGTCCTAAAGCATTATTGGTTGCTTCATCAGAACAGTCGCTAATGATGATGGTTGAACAAAATAAGCTCGTGATTGATGCGATGGTTGATCAAGAGAATGCAGCCCGTTTGCTTCTTGAACATAATGTTCCAGTACTTCCTGTCGTTTATGAAGGCAAATTAGTGGGTTTTTTCTATCTAGAAGATGCTGCTGCGATTCTGGAAAAAGAAACAACAGAAGATGCTGAAATGCAAGGCGGTACGATTCCTCTTGATGGTAGCTATTTAGACACTACACCTTGGGAGTTATGGAAAAAACGTATTGTATGGTTATTAGTACTTTTTGTTGCTGAAGCCTATACCGGAACGGTGCTACGAGCGTTTGAAGAACAACTTGAAGCGGCAATTGCGTTAGCCTTTTTTATTCCATTATTAATTGGTACTGGTGGTAATAGTGGAACACAAATTACTACAACTATTATTCGCGCAATGGCGGTTGGTGAAGTCAGTTTACGTAATTTAGGGACAGTATTACGGAAAGAATTATCAACAGGAACTTTAATTGCCGCAGCAATGGCCGTTGCCGCTTGGATCCGTGCTTGGTCACTTGGCGTCGGTTTTGAAATAGGTTTAGTTGTAACGCTAACTATTTTAGCGATTGTACTATGGAGTGCTTTAGTTTCTTCAATTATTCCAATGGTATTACGTCGCTTGAATATTGATCCAGCGGTTGTATCTGCCCCTTTTATTGCAACATTAGTGGATGGAACTGGTTTGATTATCTATTTTGAAATTGCAAAATTAACTTTGCCTCAGTTAGCTTAATTATTAAAAACCCCTATCATCTAGTCATAGATATGATGATAGGGGTTTGTATGAAAATTTAATATCTTTCGATTAAATCGCCAGTTAAAAAACCAGTAGTTTGAATATGAATATTATTTTTTACTAAATTATTCAAAGTGATGTTCTACATGATTCAAATATGTCGAGTTCTGGCTGATAGACTTCGGTGTTAACATCCATAATTCCCAATAGAGAATGGAATATATTATCATGAGAGTACATTCCAATTTTATTTGCTGATTCTTGAAGACAATCATAATTAATATTTTTAATGTGTTGAAAACTAGGTGACATCCATACCATTAGTGGAACTTTAGTTTGATATTCAGGCGCTAAACGATAAGGCATTCCATGTAAAAATATCCCATTTTCTCCTAATGATTCACCATGATCAGAAACATAGATTAATGCAGTATGATAGCTTTTTTCTAATGCTTTAAGCTTATCAATGGTTTGGCGTAAAACATAATCGGTGTATAAAATCGTATTATCATAAGAATTAACGATTTGCTCTACTGAACAGTTTTCAATATCAGCGCGTGGGCAGTCAGGCATAAATGCCGCTTTGTCATCAGGATAGCGTTGAAAATAAGTTGGTCCATGACTTCCAATGAGATGTAATGAGATTAATCGATTACCCTGCATGTTTTCTAAATCTTGTTCAAAGTTTTCCAGAAGAGCCATATCGTAGCAGGTTTTACCATTACAGAGTTCGTTGTTTTCTGTTCTATCAATAGTGATAATGTCAATGTTTTTAGCCACCTCTTTATCACCACCATCATTCTCTTTCCATAATAATGATATGCCTGCACGTTTTAAAATATCGAGAGCATTATCTTGGTTATCCGCTTTTTGACGGTCAAAATTGGAGCGTGTCATTGAAGAGAATAAACAAGGAACAGATACTGCGGTCGCAGTACCGCATGAACTAACATCTTGGAATGAAATGATAGGCAGTTCATCGGTATAGGCGTTGGTTTTTCGTGGATAACCATTTAATTGATAGTTTTGAGATCGCGCCGTTTCACCCATGATGAAAACAACAAGAGTCGGTTTAGTCTCGGCACTTTTTATAGCCTGAGCAGATTGTTGCGCATCTTGGCCTATTTCTCGATACGGTAGGGGGGTAATAAAGTAATTATTATTTAAATACTTTACTGTACTATAAATAAAATGTGTCGGAATAATAATTTTATTGAGATAGGAATTGTTTCTACCAACAGAAACATAATCTTGATAATAAAATACAGCGATAAGAGAAATAATACAAAGCGAAACTAATAAACTGATTAGTTTCTTTATTATCAGATTAAAGAATGAGCCGCCTAGCGTTAAGCGGATTTTGGCAATAATAATGGCTGGTATTACGCCAATAATGAGTGTCCATAAGATAGAGTAACCACTAAGATAAGATCCTGCTTCACTACTATCTGTTTCTATAATATTGGCGATCATCGTTGTATCAAATATGGTGCCGTAATTGTATCCTGCATAGCTGACTAGCGATGACAGCAATAATAGAATGATGAAAAAAGGTTTACTCAACCAAGGCCAACTAAACAATTGAAAGAGAAAATTTAAAACTGCCAAGAAAAACAGTGGAATAGAAATAATAAAACCTATTTTAACGCTTTCAAGATTATTAATGATAGTAAATAACGATTTATAAACTGGAAGATTAATTATCGTTGCAAAGTAAAGTGCAATAAATAAAGTAAAAGTATGGTACGAGATTTGTTTTTTAAGCAGAGACTTGATGTTATTCATGATTATTTCACTAAAATAGAAAGCCAGACGAAACCAGCCAGTAATAAACTGATAAAGACGGCAGCAGAACCAATATCTTTGGCTCGTCCGCTTAATTCATGCCACTCATCTCCAATACGATCAACGACAGCTTCAATTGCTGAATTTATCAGCTCAACTGTCAGTACCAGAAGTAAGCTAGAAATAAGTAAGATTCGTTCAATATTTGAAACAGACATGAAGAAAGTGCTCATTATCAATACAACACAGGCGAGTAGTTCTTGACGAAAAGCCGCTTCGTAAAGCCATGCGGCTTTTAGCCCTTTTATCGAATAGCCCGTCGCGTCAATGAGGCGTGAGAGGCCAGTTTTTCCAGGTTTCACAATAAGCAGCCTATATAAAGTTAACTCATTAAGGATAAAGAGTTTTTGACAAGCCTTAAGACGGCTCTAATGCCGATCAAGTCTTGCGAATTGATGAGAAAAGTTGAAATGATTCACAAATAGTTGTTGTTTTGCCATTTGTTTTATCAATAGTGGAATCTACAGGTTTTTATGATCAGACACCGTCTGAATGCGTCATCGTTTGTATGGATATGTATGAAAATCAGGTTTTTTAGTCGGTCAGTTATTTATCTTGGATAGCTTTTAGTGATTGCAACGATGAGAAGAGGCAAATATGTCGGTGAATCAATAGGCGGATAAAACAGTAATGTAGGATACGGCTAAGGTCTAAAATTGAGGGAGGATCTTAAGCTCAGGTGTATTCAGCAGTAAAAACAAAAAAGAGAGCCGAAGCTCTCTTTTTCTAGGTGTTTGGTCGGACTGAGAGGATTTGAACCTCCGACCCCCGACACCCCATGACGGTGCGCTACCAAGCTGCGCTACAGTCCGATGCGCGTAATTTACTGACTTTTGATTACAGCGTCAAGCATAAAAACGTTTAACGCCATGATTTAATTATCTTTTGAATAAAAACGCTGCAATTCGGTTAAACCTTGCATCAAAATGGGTAGCGTAGGATTCTCGTTAGTCAGTCTTTGATAGTGTTCATCATAGAGTTTAAAGTTACCGAATTTATCGATGACCGTCGTTTGCTGATCAGAAATGAGAGCAAGCTCGCGAGTATCTCCGGCTAAAATCCAACGTCTTTTATTCTCGTTAAACAAGTTTTTGCCGCTACTAAAATCACTGGGATTAGACGATACCCCGAGTAGATCTTGCAGTAAAGTGACGGAAAAATCTAAGTGGCTAGTACGATGAGTAAAGACAGCCGGTACTTTACCAGGCCAATAGATAACCATGGGTACTTGAAGTTGGTAACGACTGAAATTGCTGTTAGCGCCCCAGCTGTTACTTCTGGTCTCATTAAACTCGGTGCCGTGATTAGACGTGATGACCACAATAGTATTATCGAGTAAAGCTAAGGTTTTCAGCTCGTTAAACAAAGTCGCTAACTCAAGATCAGCTTGAGTGACTGAATGATGGTAGCTGTGACGAAATCTATCGGTTGTAGTGGCTTGTTTATCGTGCGGAAGCAACTGATTAAATTTATCAACCGTGGTCAGTTCAATGAAGCTAAACCAAGGTGAATGAGTTTGCTGCGCCCATTGAGACCAATGACTAATCGTTTGTTGATCAACGCTTGGTGTCTCTGCAAACGGTATTTTCACTAACGGGAGTCCACGGAAAACCGACTCTTGAAACAGAGGTTCAGAGAAGTTATCGCTACTAAATAGACCAAACTGATAGTTTTGATTTTTTAATACATCAATCAGTACTGGTAAGGTGCCTTGCACTTTAATGCTACTGGCATAACTGCTTGGTAGACCATAAAAGAGCCCAAAAATACCATACATGTCGTTACTTGAGCTGTAATGATTGCTAAAGGTTAATGCTTTTTCCGCAAACTGATGAGTGTTTGGCATCAGCGATTCATTTAGCACATCGGCACGTAAGTTATCGACACTCACTACTAGGATATTGAGTTGATTAGGACGACGACCAAACTCAATTTTTTCTAATGGGTAGCGCACTAAATCGACGTTGTATTGGCTTTCTTGTAGCCGTTTTAAATATTCGTCTCTATCCAACAGGCCATGTTTTTCCATGAATGACTTTGCTGTCATCGGATAAGAAAGAGGGAAGTTTGACTTTTGGCTGGTGACCGGAGAATAGAAATAAGCGTCCGACCAGACATAAATTAAATGGCTAGCAATAAAGCTGAAAAAGAAGACGGCTGCAATTGGGCGACCAATTCGTTTATGCGACAGTTTACGTTGTTTACGCCATACCCATTCAGAGAGCGCCAATTGCACGAGGAAAATTAGGGGTAGCACGACAAAAAGATGTTGTAGATCAGCGCTAACCGTACTTTCGTCACTGAACATCAGCTCCCAGACAACAGGTGTTAGGTGTAGATTAATGGTTTGATAAGTCTGAGTGTCGATCAATAGTACGGTTAATCCCAAGGCAGCAAAACAGACCGCAAAAAAACGAAACAGTCGCCGTGATGGGATTAAAAAGGTGAGCGGAAAAAGAATCAGTAAATAGAGAGCAAAAACCAGAAAACTGAAATGGCCTACCCAAGAGACAGTTAAATAGAGTTGTCCCAAAAAAGTATCTGGCCAAGGTGTTTGAGTGATGTAACGGGTACCAATCAGCATCGCTGCAATGATATTGAAGAAAGCAAACCAATGCCCCCAGCTCACTAAACGTGAGACTCGTTCACCATATGTATTTCCGCTATCTACCATGAATTTTTCTATTATCCGCTCGGTCAGTAAAATTATTTTTCTAGAGAAGAGGTCAAAGCTTGAGCAAACTTCTCTGCGATCACTTTACGTTGGGCCGCTGCCACATGTTGGTTAAGCACATTAGTCGCCATATTGCCGGCAATCATTAATGTGAGTTCCGAAGACGCATTATGTTTATCAAGCACGGCAGCGATTTCGGTTAGGATAGTTTCAACTTGTTCGTTACTGTATTTCGATGTAATAGGCATAAAGACTCTATAGATGATAGTAAAAGCGGCTTATGATAACCTACTATGCCTGACAACTGAAACCAGTACGATGATTATTTCACTATGAGTTTGCACCTTTCCAATGTCATTTTGCATCAATTATGCAAAAACGATAACGATGAGTTAATGGTTAATTACCGAACTCAATCGCTTGATAATGATACCTCAACCGAAAACTTAGTTTCTGAGTTACATCGCGTGTTTAATGCAAAAGCGGGAAAGGGCTTTGGCTCTTTTAAAGCGGACAGTGATGTACAACGCTGGTTACAGGCGTTGCGAAAAGGAGAACAAGACTTTTACACTTTCTCACAACAAAGCGCCGAGCGTCTTAAACAAGAGTTGATTAAGTATCCTTTTGCTGACGAAGGTATTTTGGTGTTGGCGGAATACCAATCTTTAGCGACTCACTATTTGTTTATTGGTTTATTACCGCTCAATCAAAGCTTAAAAGTGACAGAGGGTTTAGACATCAGCGCTACCGATTACCTTGATATCAATAAAATGGATATTGCTGCGCGGGTCGACTTGTCGAGCTTTGAAACGGATAAATCTTCTAATCGCTATCTGTCTTATATTAAAGGGCGAGTCGGGCGTAAAGTGTCTGATTTTTTCTTGGATTTTTTACAAGCGGAAGTCGGACTTGATCCGAAACAGCAAAATCAAGTATTGATGCAAGCGGTAGAAGACTTTTGTAGTGATGCCAAACTTGAAAAAGAAGAAGCGATTAGCTACAAAAAACAGGTCTATGACTACTGCAATGATCAGATCAAATCCGGCGATGAAGTTCAAGTTAAAGAGCTATCCAGTGAATTACCTGCCAGTCATGAAGGGACCAGCTTCTTGGAATTTACTCGTGAGCATGGTTACCAACTGGAAGAAAGCTTTCCTGGTGATCGCGCAACGGTACGCAAACTCACCAAGTATGTAGGAGCGGGTGGTGGATTGAACATCAGCTTTGATAGCTTGTTAATGGGGGAACGTGTCTTTTATGATCCGGAAACGGATACATTAACCATTAAAGGTACGCCACCAAATTTACGCGATCAGCTAACCCGAAAGGGTTAACCATCTGATGAGTATTGGTTTGCTTATGTATTGATAGAGTGAGCTGTCGATACCGCTAAAAACAAGGAGCACATAATGTGCTCCTTGTTTTTTTGGGGCATTAGTGACAGCAGCCTTAAACCGATTGATGTTGAACCACAACCTCTTCGTCAGTTAACACCTCATTCGCCGTCGCAGTTGGCTCACATTTGTCGACAAACCATCCCATATAAGAGGTAAAAATTGTGACAATAATGCAAACAAAGCTTAGCCACATGAATGGCGCATAAGATAAGGTTGCGACGCCTAAGATACTGGCCATATAGATACCATTATCACTCCAAGGCACCATTCCAGACGTTAGCGTGCCACCAAACTCGGCATTACGTGACAAATTTTTACGTTGATAGCCTAATCGGTCATAATTTTTGGCACAAATTTTTGGTGTCAGGATAAGTGAAACATACATCGCGGAACCAAATACGTTGCCCATAAAAGCCGTACCAATGGTACTGGTTGCTAATGAACCGCTATTGGTGACGCGGCGCTCAAATAATTTGGCAATCGTTTCGAGTACGCCGACTTTATCCAATAAGCCACCAAAGCCGAGACCAAAGATGATCACTGCAACGGATCCCAACATCGAAGACATACCGCCTCGGTTGAGAATTGAGTCAATAAAATCAACTCCCGAGGTAATGCTAAATGGAGCCCAAGCAGTATTAAAGGCGGGTAAGAAATCGACTTCTTGGATCATGACTGCCCAGATAATACCTAACAATGAACCAAAGCTAATCACAGGAAACGAAGGCATACGCAAGGCGAGTAAACCAAGGACAATCAGTACAGGAATGAAAGAGTAAGGGGTAATATAAAACTGGGTTTCCATTGCGGTGATGACCGACTGCACTTGTGACATATCGACGTTACCCGCGTAATGAAAACCAAATAGGGTAAACATGATGCCGGTAATCACATAACTGATCAGAGCAATCGGTAGCATGCCTTTAATGTGTTCCATCACTTCGACGTTCGACATTGAAGACGCCAGAATCACCGAATCAGACAGTGGCGACATTTTATCGCCAAAATAACAGCCCGATAATACTGCGCCAGCGGTGACGGGAGCAGGAACGCCAAGACCCTGACCGATGCCCATCATCGCAATCCCAGCTGTACCCGCTGCCCCCCAAGATGTCCCTGTAGCCAATGCTGTTAAAGAGCAGATCACCATCGTGGCAAGCAGGAAAATAGAAGGGTGAATGGCCTGTAGGCCATAATAGATAATGGTTGGTACGATGCCGCCAGCAATCCAAGTACCGACTAAAGCGCCGACGGCAAGCAGAATTAATACCGCTCCTAAGCCGTTAGAGATACCGGTCAACGCGGCTTTTTCTAGCTCTTTATACTGGTGTCCTAGGCGAACCCCTAATCCCATAATGATAAACCAGCCAATATAAAGTGCTAGTTGAATGGGTAAATCAAGTTGAGCGGTAAAAGAAAATGCTAATAATAAAAACAGCCCCAGTGCGACAATAACTTGTAACAAACTGGGTAAGCGTGTGGGGGCTTGTGTCATGTTTAGAACCTCGAGTTCGATGATATTACCAAGGAGAGGTAAGCATCCTTATTATTTGGCTGCGACTTTACATGAAATGTTGTCACATATCGAACTTAAAGCGAGTTGTTGTGATTTGTATCAGTTAAAAACATTACTGTAGTGTTAAATGTTGTTTTTTCGAAAAATTAATGAAATGAAACAGTTTGTAGCATGAAATTATTGTGTTGCAAGGTGTGAGTGATTAAGTGAAGTTTTAATTAATAAACACTAAAAAACGCCAAGTTAGACTTTTTCAGGGGTTGAACTTAAATCGACGATAAAGCACAGTAGATAACATGACATTCTATCATTGCCGCTAGGAGTGATAGATGAGGTTTTTATTTGAACACACGGAGAAGTAGTGCGATGAGAGTAGGTTTAGTCGGTTGGCGTGGCATGGTTGGCTCTGTATTAATGCAGCGCATGGTCGAAGAAAGAGATTTCGATGTCATTGAGCCAGTATTCTACAGTACGTCACAAATTGGTATTGCAGCCCCTAACTTGGGGAAAGACGCTGGAATGCTGCAAGATGCCTATGATATTGACAGTTTGAAGCAGTTAGATGCCATCATCACTTGTCAAGGTGGTGCCTATACGGAAAAGGTTTATCCTGCTTTGCGCCAAGCGGGATGGAAAGGGTATTGGATTGATGCGGCTTCTACGCTACGAATGGATCCTGAAGCGATTATCACCCTCGATCCTGTCAATTTAGCGCAGATTCAGCAAGGTATTCATCAAGGAACAACCACATTTGTGGGTGGTAACTGCACGGTTAGTTTAATGCTCATGGGATTGGGTGGCTTGTATGAAAAAGGCTTGGTTGAATGGACCAGTGCAATGACTTATCAGGCAGCCTCTGGGGCAGGTGCACAAAACATGCGTGAATTAATTTCACAAATGGGTGTGATTAACGATGCGGTTAGTTCGGAATTAGCCAATCCTTCGAGCTCGATTCTAGATATTGATCAAAAAGTAGCAGAAACCATGCGTTCAGCGTCGTTTCCCACTGATCAATTTGGTGTACCTCTCGCAGGTTCATTGATTCCATGGATTGATGTCAAACGTGACAACGGACAAAGTAAAGAAGAGTGGAAAGCTGGCGTTGAAGCCAACAAAATTTTGGGCTTACAGAATACCCCGATCCCAATTGATGGTACTTGTGTGCGCATTGGTGCGATGCGTTGTCACTCACAAGCGCTGACGATTAAATTGAAACAAAATATCCCACTTGATGAAATTGAAGAGATTATTGCCTCTCATAACCAATGGGTGAAAGTTGTTCCTAATGAACGCGATATCACTGCGCGTGATTTGAGCCCGGCGAAAGTCACCGGAACGCTATCGATCCCGGTTGGACGTTTGCGCAAAATGTCGATGGGGGATGATTTCTTGAATGCCTTTACCGTTGGCGATCAGTTGTTATGGGGAGCGGCCGAGCCACTTCGTCGTACATTACGAATTATTCTGGCAGAGAAACAATAAGCCAGCGTTAAGTCATCAAACCATACTTCGTCAAGCGAAAGCGCCTATGTGCTTTCGCTTTTTTTATGTTTTTTGATTGATGTTCAGTGATTCCCGTTAGGCCAAACCAGGGAATAAATTACGCAAACCGTTAGCAATAAACTCTATACCAAGTGCGCCAAGAATCAGTCCCATGATCCGAGTAATGACGTTAATACCCGTTTGGCCAAGTAAACGCACGATGTAAGGAGCGGAGCGAAACAGCAACCAAGAACCCAGACTAAAAACCACAATAGTTAAGGCAATGCCTATCGTATCAAACATACTTGGATAGCGTGAGCTATAGACGATGGTTGAACTGATTGCACCAGGTCCCGCCATTAAAGGCATCGCCAGTGGAACAACACCAATCTGTTCTCGACTGATGTATTCTGATTTTTCTTGCTTGTTTTGTTTATCCTCACCCAGTTTTCCGCTCATCATTGAAAAAGCAATGCTCAGTAACAGCAAACCACCTGCCACTCGGAATGAATCCAGTGAGATACTGAACATATCGAGTAGAACTTGCCCTGCAAGTAAGGCGGTAATTAAGATCACGGCGACAGCAATATTGGCCGTGGCTGCAGTTTTGTTCTTTTCTTCCAATGTCATATGGCTGGTTAAAGACACAAAAATAGGCATGATGCCAACCGGGTTAACCGCGGCAACCAGTCCTAGAAAAAATTGCAGGAAAATGGCGAGTTCAAAATGCATTAAAACAGTCTCTGACGATGAGTAAAGTAGATAGGCTAAGATAATGTATGTTAATCGAAACAAAATCACGAATGAAAAAAACTAGTTCATGGCTCTCATCATGATTAAGAAAAACTAATCATGGGATCATTGTGATAATGCACTGTTACAAATAATGTGGTCGAGATAGGTTTTTAATGATGATTTGTTAACATCCACACAGTTTCTGTAAAAAAAAGCCCAGGGGTTGGAGAGTTGCTGAAGAGTCTATATACTCAAACTGGCACATAAAACATTGGCTACAAATGGTAATGTTGTACAAAAATGAAACTTTTTTACAAAATGTTGTACTTTTTCTAGTTTATTGTGTTTGATAGCCTCTTTTTTAATCATGTGTTAATTTGTTGTTTTTCTTTGTTAATTCAACTTCTTATGTGTTTTTTTCTGGCTGTGTTTCTTGGGCGGTGCTATTTAGTTTTTGAGAACTGATCTGAGTCAATTTTTTTCAAACCGTGAAAGATTATACTCAGTTCTGAAAGCAATTTACTAAGTCTGTCGTTACTTAAGCTATTGTGAGACCAAAATAAAACTGAGAGACAGCAAGCTTAATAAAGAGTTTTTAACATTTTTCTATTTTAGGAGATTCACTATGCCGGTAACTAATTTGGCTGAACTTGATGCTCTTGTGGCTCGCGTTAAAGCGGCACAAGCAGAATTTGCAACTTACTCTCAAGAGCAAGTTGATAAAATTTTCCGTGCAGCATCTTTAGCCGCAAACCAAGCCCGTATTCCTCTCGCGCAACAAGCGGTAGCAGAATCAGGCATGGGTATTGTTGAAGATAAAGTGATTAAAAACCACTTTGCTTCAGAGTTTATCTATAACAAATACAAAGATGAAAAAACCTGTGGTGTCCTTGAAGAAGACGAAAGTCTAGGCACGATGACGATTGCTGAGCCTGTTGGTATCATCTGTGGTATTGTCCCAACGACTAACCCGACTTCAACCGCGATTTTCAAATCACTCATCTCTTTAAAAACGCGTAACGGTATTATCTTCTCGCCACACCCACGTGCGAAAAATTCAACCAATGACGCAGCGAAACTCGTTCTTGATGCAGCGGTAGCTGCTGGTGCACCGAAAGACATTATCGGTTGGATTGACCAACCTTCAGTTGAGCTTTCTAACGCCTTAATGAAGCACGATGGTATTGCGCTAATCCTTGCTACTGGTGGTCCAGGCATGGTGAAAGCGGCTTACTCTTCTGGTAAACCAGCTATCGGTGTTGGTGCCGGTAACGTGCCTGTTGTAATCGATGAAACTGCGGATATTAAACGCGCAGTCGCTTCAGTTTTAATGTCAAAAACGTTTGATAACGGTGTGGTTTGTGCTTCTGAGCAAGCGGTTATCGTTATGGATGAAGTTTACGATGAAGTGAAAGAGCGTTTCGCGACTCATAAAGCTCACGTATTAAGTAAAGCCGATGCAGATAAAGTACGCAAAGTCCTCCTGATCGATGGTGCGTTAAACGCGAAAATCGTTGGTCAACCAGCGACAGCGATTGCTGAAATGGCGGGTGTTAAAGTACCAGCGGATACCAAAATTCTAGTCGGTGAAGGTATCGGTGAAGTGTCTTACGATGACGAGTTTGCTCATGAGAAACTATCGCCAACACTAGGCATGTTCCGTGCTTCTTCTTTCGAAAATGCCGTAGAGCAAGCGGTTCGAATGGTTGAGATTGGTGGTATCGGTCATACCTCAGGTTTATACACCAACCAAGATATTAATGCAGACCGTATTCGTTACTTCGGTGACAAAATGAAAACGGCTCGTATTTTGATCAATATTCCAACCACTCACGGTGGTATTGGTGATTTGTACAACTTTAACGTAGCACCGTCTTTGACTCTGGGCTGTGGTTCTTGGGGTGGTAACTCTATCTCTGAGAACGTGGGTCCTAAGCACCTAATCAACAAGAAAACTGTTGCTAAGCGAGCTGAAAATATGTTGTGGCACAAACTCCCTAAATCAATCTACTTCCGTCGTGGTAGCTTGCCAATCGCACTGAGCGATCTTGAAGGTAAAAAACGTGCCTTCTTAGTAACAGACCGTTTCCTATTCAATAACGGTTACACTGACGAATTGGTTAGCATGCTCAAAGCATTGGGTATGGAAGTACAAACGTTCTTTGACGTGGAAGCAGATCCAACGCTATCTGTAGTTAAGAAAGGTGCCGAAGCGATGCAAAGCTTCCAACCTGATGTGATTCTTGCTCTTGGTGGTGGTTCACCAATGGATGCTGCGAAGATCATGTGGGTGATGTACGAGCATCCAGAAACTCACTTCGAAGAGCTTGCTATGCGCTTTATGGACATCCGTAAACGTATTTACAAGTTCCCGAAAATGGGCAAAAAAGCAGAGTTAGTGTGTATCACTACAACGTCTGGTACAGGTTCAGAAGTTACACCATTTGCGGTAGTAACCGATGACAAAACGGGTGCTAAGTACCCACTAGCGGATTACGAATTGACCCCTCATATGGCGATCGTTGATGCTAACCTAGTGATGAATATGCCAAAATCACTAACAGCCTTTGGTGGTTACGATGCGGTAACTCACGCTCTAGAAGCTTATGTTTCTGTATTGGCGAATGAGTACTCAGACGGTCAAGCTCTGCAAGCACTGAAGATGCTGAAAGAGTATCTACCATCAAGCTACAAAAATGGCGCTGCAGACCCAATCGCTCGTGAAAAAGTGCACAACGCTGCAACGATTGCTGGTATTGCTTTTGCTAACGCCTTCCTTGGGGTATGTCACTCAATGGCTCACAACATTGGCGCTGAGTTCCATTTACCACATGGCCTTGCTAACGCGCTATTGATTTCTAACGTTGTACGTTATAACGCGAACGATAACCCAACTAAGCAAACAGCATTCTCTCAATACGACCGTCCACAGGCTCGCCGTCGTTACGCAGAAGTTGCTGACCATCTTGGTTTAAGCCAAGCAGGCGACCGTACAGCACAGAAAATTGAGCGTTTATTAACTTGGTTAGAAGAGCTGAAGAAAGAACTCGATATTCCATTATCGATTCAAGCTGCGGGCGTTAATGAAGCTGACTTCCTAGCTAAAATTGATGATTTGTCAGTTCGTTCGTTCGATGACCAATGTACAGGCGCGAACCCACGTTACCCACTGATTTCTGAGCTTAAAGAAGTCCTTCTTTGTGCTTATTACGGTAAAGCTTTCGTTGAAGGTGAAACCTTCGAAGGGACGACCGTTATCAAGAAAAAAGATGACCAAAAGCCAGCAAAGAAAAAGTAAGCTGAATTAATGAGAGGTTTTCGCTAGCACGATGCTTCTCTAATCGAATCGAGACCCTACCATAAGTTATGGTAGGGTCTTTTTTTTGATGGCTATGTTGGGAAATTTTGTAAATGATTACTCCGATCAATAATCAAGATAGCGACTGATTAACTGAGCGATAGCGGTGACGACAACGATGAAAATCTAGGGTTGCGTCACCATTTTAGCGCTATATAATGGCCTTCAGCTCAGAAAGCTTGATGAGCATCAAAAAACGAAGAGCAAGATAAATAACTTGCCAATAGAGCTCAATTTGATTCATCGCCTTTATTCAAAAGTGATAAACAGCAAACCTCTATAGACTTTACAACTGTATGACTAATTTTCTCAGTGTGACTCGTCGTGCTGATCCCTGATTATTACCATTTGTTTGAGGATAGTTATTGTGACACGTATTATTGTTGTCGGTGGAGGTGCCGGTGGACTAGAGCTAGCCACTAAGCTCGGTCGAACGTTAGGGCGAAAGAATCGCGCTAACATCACCTTAGTGGATCGTAATTCTAGTCATCTATGGAAGCCATTGCTCCATGAAGTCGCCACTGGCTCTTTAGATGAAGGCGTTGATGCATTGAGTTACCGTGCCCATGCTAAAAATCACTGTTTTGAGTTTCAACTTGGTAGTCTAGAAGCAATTGACCGTGAGACAAAGCGGATCACGCTGAGTGAACTGAGAGATGAACATGATGAGTTATTGATGCCAAAACGAGAACTGGAATATGATCTTCTAGTCTTAGCGATTGGCTCTAAATCTAATGATTTCAACACGCCTGGAGTAAAAGAACACTGTATTTTCCTAGATAGCCCAGAGCAAGCACATCGTTTCCGTACCGAAATGAATAATGAATTTTTAAAGCTACATGCTAAAAATGGTCAGGGAACGGTTGATATTGCGATTGTGGGGGCTGGAGCGACAGGTGTAGAATTATCCGCTGAATTGCATAATGCGGTGAAAGAGTTACACAGCTACGGCTTTGGTGATTTAGACTCGAGCAAGCTCAATGTTAATTTAATCGAAGCGGGCGAGCGTATTTTGCCTGCATTGCCACCGCGCATTTCTGCCGCCGCGCATAGCGAGCTGACTAAATTAGGGGTCAATGTTCGCACCACGACGATGGTTACTAAAGCTGAGAAAGATGGCTTAACCACCAAAGAGGGCGAAAAAATCTTGGCGACGATCATGGTTTGGGCTGCAGGCATTAAAGCGCCTGATTTTATGAAAGACATCGCAGGCTTAGAAACCAACCGTATTAACCAGTTAGTCGTCAAGGATACCCTTCAGACGACTCGTGATGATGATATTTTTGTGATTGGTGATTTGGCCCAGTGTACACAGGCGGATGGTAAGTTTGTTCCGCCACGCGCTCAAGCCGCCCATCAAATGGCGTCACAAGCGTTCAAAAATATTGTTGCTAAACTGAATGGCCGAGAATTAAAGCCTTACATCTACAAAGATCATGGCTCTTTAGTGTCACTAAGCCGTTTTTCTACTGTAGGCAGCTTAATGGGCAACTTAACCAAAGGCTCAATGATGGTTGAAGGGCGTATTGCGCGTGTGGTGTACATTTCTTTATACCGTATGCATCAAATGGCCTTGCATGGTATTTTTAAAACTGGGCTAATGATGTTGGTTGGACGAATCAACAGAGTGCTTAGGCCGAATCTTAAACTGCACTAATTAAATAAAAAACCGAAGCATAAAACTCTGAATACCGCTCACTTAACCGTGAGCGGTTTGTTTTTATAAGGATAAGAACATTTAGGTGATTTATCTGCCATTGATATGGCTAAGTACGCGACTTTTTTCACTTCAGTTATGAATAATTTATTTTTAATTAAGATTGATTTCTATATCTGACTCTATGGTAGAAGAACAAGTCAAAATATAACCTTCCTCGATTTCTTTCGCGGTTAATGCAGTTTGATTCAAAGTCGTTACACGACCTTTACTAATTTTACATTTACAAGAGCCACAAATACCGCTGCGGCAAGCGATGAGCAGAGGGACTCCTGCATTTTCAAGTACATCAGCAAGCAATTGTCCTTTCTGAGCCTTGATGGTTTGAGCAAAGTTAGCCACGCCAACCTTGACCTCGGTGTCTGAGATCAGAGGTTTTTGAGTTTGAATTGGACTAAAACTTTCTTGATAAAAATTAGCCATATCAAAGCCGAGTTTGAGTAAGTAACCTTCAATATCTCGCATGAATTTATCGGGGCCACACAAATAGATATTACGTGAATGCATATCTGGCACTAGGGTTTTCAGCCAGTGTATATCAATTTTTCCTTGCGGATAGCCACTGTTCTTTGCGTCTTTTAACAACAATTTCAGATGAAAATTGTCGTACAAGGTGTGATAGGTTGCCAATGTATCAAAGTAGAGGGTTTGTTCGGGGGAACGAGCAATGTGCAAAAACTCAATATCAATCTCCATCGCATGATGAAGCCAATATTTTATCATAGCCATGACAGGGGTGATCCCACATCCTGCACTGATAAGTAGCACTTTACTTTGCCCATCGTGAATTTTCGGTGGATGATCAATACAATTAAAATCACCTGTCGGAGGAAGTGCTTGGACAGTACCTGTCACCTGTAATTGATCAATCAAAAAATTCGATACTTTACCGCCATCTACACGTTTAACGGTAATTTTGAGGTAATTCTCTGCGTTCAACGAACTGATTGAATAAGCTCTAAATTCCATCTTTCCTGCTATCTTAACTCCAAGATTGATAAATTGTCCCGGTTTAAAATCAAACAGTAACGATTCGCTCGGTTCACCGAAGCGAAGAGAAACCGTATCTTCAGTTTCAAAGAATTTATCGATGCAGTGCAGTGTGACTGGCGTTTGACCCTGCCATTTAAAATACATAATATTCTCTCCTACTATCATCAAATTTAATGCCCTCATAAGAGGGCATTAAATTTTAAGCGGCCAAAATCGTTTTTAAGTCTTCTGCTACGTTGCCAATGCTACGCATATCGAACTTATCTTGAAGAATAGTGAGTAGATTATCGGTTAAAAATGCAGGGGCTGTTGGACCGGTGTAGATCCCTTTCACACCGAGTGCGAACAAGGTCAATAGGATCACTATCGCTTTTTGCTCAAACCAAGAAAGCACGAGTGTTAGAGGCAGTTCGTTGATATCGCAATCAAACTCTTTTGCCAGTGCCAAGGCCAACTGAATGGCTGAGTAAGCATCATTACATTGGCCCACATCCAATAAACGAGGGATACCATTGATGTCGCCAAACTGGTTTTTATTAAAACGGAATTTACCGCAGGCAAGAGTGAGGATTAAAGTATCGTCAGGCGCTGCAGCGGTGAAGTCGCTATAGTAGCTGCGTTCGGCTTTATCGCCATCACAACCACCGACTAGGAAAAAGTGTTTGATATTACCCTGTTTAACTTGATCGATGACGGCTGGAGCCGCATTCATGAGCGCATTGCGACCAAAGCCAACGGTGATCATCTGCTCTATCTCGTCATGCAGGAAACCAGATTGGTTTAATGCACACTCAATTACCTGATTAAAATCGTCACCTTCGATATGTGCAACATCCGGCCAGCCAACGATACTGCGGGTGAATAAGCGCTCAGCGTATTGGCCTACATTTGGGTTGAGTAAACAGTTGGAGGTCATAACAATCGCTCCAGGGAAATTAGCGAATTCTTTTTGTTGGTTTTGCCAAGCACTGCCATAGTTGCCAACCAAGTGAGGGTATTTATTAAGCTCAGGGTAGCCGTGGGCAGGCAGCATTTCACCATTGGTATAAATATTAATGCCTTTACCGACCGTTTGTTGCAGGATTTTTTCTAGATCATGTAAATCGTGACCAGAGACTAGAATACACTTCCCCTTGATAGGTTTAACATTAACAGCGGTTGGCTGTGGATGGCCGAATGTGTCCGTTTCACCGAGATCAAGCATCTCCATGACTTTATAATTCATCAAGCCAATCTTCATTGAACAATCGAGTAGCTCTGAGAGGTCGTCAGGTTCGGTACCAAGCCAAGCCATAATGTCATGATATTGGGCGTAGATATCGTTGCTGGTTTGACCAAGTACACGCGCATGCTCCATGTAGGCAGCTGCGCCTTTTAAGCCATATAAACACAATAAACGTAAGCCAATCACATCCTCGTGAAGCATCTCTTTACCCCGATTAACCGCCACTTGTGGTGCGAGAGTTAAAATTGCCTCAACCGAATCAGGTAATTCAAATTGGGCAACGGCGGGTAGAGGTGTGATAGGTTGGTTAGTGAGTTGGCTGGCCGCCAGCACTTGTGCCTTTAAGCGCACTTGATATTCTGCAGCTAGATGAGTCAGCTCAAGAATACGCTGTGGATCGAAATTGACATTGGTTAAGGTAGCAAAGAAAGCTTTAGGAGCCCATTGATTGATCTCATCGTCAATGATATTGAACGAGTAGGCTTGGTTTGCCCAAAATGAAACGCCTTGCAATGTATAGACCAAGATGTCTTGTAAGTCAGAAACTTCCGCGGTCTTGCCACACATACCTTGCGTAAATGAGCAGCCTTTTATGGTTGGCGTCTGGATAGTCTGTTCACATTGAATACAGAACATAATAAATCTCCGGTGTGTTAACCCTAAACAGTTCATGTCTAGGGAAGGGCTAAAGGTAGAATCCTTTACCGAAAAGCAGAATTTATGCCAACTTGTAATTTATTGATTTTAAAGTGGAAAATCAAACTAGTGGACTGTGGTTGATGTAAAAAAGACACCGACAGGATGTGATATTGACATCTGCTTAGTGGTCTATTTTGAGCCTACACCGAGTTTTTTCCCCATTCGGTACAGATTACCGCGATCCATATGCAGAAAATCGGCGGCCTTTGACCAAACTCCATCCGATTGTCTTAATGCATGTTCAATTAAGAGCTTTTGATGCACTTCTACCAGCTCGCGCATCGATTTTGGATGGAGAGGAAAAAAGCTTGATGTTGTTTTCACATCCGAACGGTGGGGTAAAATATCAAAATGGTCGATATTAATCGTCGTATGAGCTTGCTGAATAGCATGAAGTGCTGCTCGCGTTAGTGCATGTTCCAGTTCACGCACGTTACCATACCAAGGCAAGCTTTCTAATTGACTGAGCAGCCTGGGGTGAACATGTAAATTTGGGGTATTGAATTGGTGACGTACTTTTTCGAGTAAGTAACCAGCCAGTACAGGAATATCCCCTTCACGTATTCTCAATGGGGGGACCGTTATGGGAAAAACATTGAGGCGGTGAAATAAATCCGCACGAAAATGCCCCTCTGCGACTTCTTGAGCTAAATTACGGTTGCTGGCTGCAATGATCCGGACATTAACCAAAAGGTGTTTATCACTGCCAACACGTTGTAGTTCTCCTTGCTGAATCACACGGAGCAATTTGGCTTGCAGGATTAACGGCAATTCGCCGACTTCGTCGAGAAACAGTGTTCCCCCATCTGCAAGTTCAAATTTACCCGCTCGGTGCTGATTTGCACCAGTGAAGGCGCCTTTGACATGACCAAACAACTCACTTTCCGCTAGGCTTTCGGGTAATGCTGCGCAATTGACATAAATCATCGGATGGTCACGACGATGAGATTGAGCGTGCACTTGATGGGCGACTAATTCTTTACCGGTTCCTGTCTCACCCAAAATCAATACTGCATAGTCTGAGGGGGCGACGATAGCGATTTGCTGACGAAGTTGCTGGATTTGTGGGCTAAGACCGACCATCTCACCTTGTTGTGAGCGGGCTTGCTGAATCAACGTTTGGGTGATGGTGCTTTGTTTTTTATTCTGTGCTTTAAGTGCTTTTAATTGAGCGATGTTGCGTAAGGTGGCCGCGGTCAGTGCCGCGAAGGTGTCGATCATTATAGGGTCAAGATGATCAAAAGCGCCGATGGTCAGTGAGTCCATCGTTAACGCTCCGACTAACTGGCCATCAACATAAAGGCTACGCCCTAAGCAATCATGCACGGTGAGTGAGGGCTGTTCATTGAGTAAAGCACCATCAAAAGGATCGGGTAATGGACAATTGGCATCAAAGCGGACGGTTTGTTGGCTATGTAGAATTTGTTCTAAACGAGGGTGCACTTTAGGAAAATAGCGTTGACCCAAGACACTCGTTGATAAGCCTTTTACCGCGACAGGTGTTAAAAATCCATCGTGATCAAAAACAAATAGTGCGGCCGCGTCGCAAGGAAAAACGCAAGCGACGCCATCAATCATACATTGATATTGTTGCTGACTAGATAGGTTGGAACTTAAGTTCAATGCTATGTTAAGCACAACTTGATCGATCGCTTTGGACATAAGTAGCTCTGTTTAATCATCGAGCTCAATATGCTAACAGTTAGATGTCATATTAACATCGCATGGTTATTTTTATTGATGTGTGATTGACATCGATCAATTTTCAATAACATTATAACTGAGTCAGTCATGTTGATTACGTTGGTGCTTTTAAAGTATCTGGTGATCGGTGGCTTATGCTACAGAGTCAATCTATATCATTGAGATAGAGAGTATGCTTAGCAGGACTTATTTTATTGTTTTAACTGATATTGATTACTGTACTGATGTGAACCACTTGAGATTGGCTCTGGAATAATTGAAAAAACCAGTCCTGCTTTTGGTTGACCATGAAAAATAAACCGATTTTGGGCAAGGCATTCTTGCTTCGCTTCGCACGCTTGAGCGAGCTGTTGACTAGGAATATTGCTAGGGTCACAGATAATTTCTAAGCGAGTCAGTTTGAGCTGGGCAAAACTCCACTCTATCAACGCAGCTAGTGCTTCTTTCCCGAACCCTTGTTGTTGATGATCGTCTCCTATCCAATAGCCTAAACTCGCCATATTAAACGTGGTAGAAAATTCATTAATCGCGACCATACCAACGATTTGCTGCGTTGCTTTATCGATCACCGCAAAGCCATAGGCGTCAGCTTTTATCCAGTTTAATCGTGTTGCCAGAATAAATCGTTCAGCCTCTTGTTGGTTAAAGTGGGCATGACACCAATCAATCCATCGATGTAAGGAGGGCGAGTGTTGAATAAGTCTTGCAAATTCGACCGCTTCATCAACCGATAAAAGGCGTAATTGCAAACGCTGAGTATTGATTAAAAATTCTGGGCTCATGACAGATTGCCTCATTTTCACTGTGTGTCTTTGCCGTTGAATTCTCTATCGTGCCATATAACAACTCAACGCCCATATAGGGCGTTGGATAGGATTATTGAACTCGGCGAACTTGGATAATCATGCCCATAAGAGGGTGGTCCAAATAATGGGTTTCTCCACTGCGCATGCGGCGTTTTTGATCGAGGCGATAACTTTTCAAAAAAGATTGTTTTTCCATCGTTGGTGATATGGCGATGAGGTGTCCATCTTGTACATTGGTGCGTGTATCTTGGTCGAGTTCATCTAAGTCCAGAGAGGGATCTTGAAGGATAACTTCACGCACACTCGGTTTTTTTAAGTCAAAATTAGCTTCGGCAAACAGAAAATGCTGGACATAAATTTGTAAGGTGCCATCAAGCTCATACAGCGGTGGAGTAACGGTCTGTTCAACAACACCATCAATGGGACGGTATTGTTCGGTTTGTGCGACTCGTTCACTGCCGTTAGGATTAAACTGGGTCGAGTAGTCTTTCCCTGCTTGAATATGAAAGACGGGAGCGGATGCTCTCCCTTGATCGCCTTGACGCCAAGCGGTATGTAATAACACTTGAAAGCCAGCATGATTGCGTAAGCGCTGAGCTTGCTCGGTTAATTGATAGTCCGTTTGAGAGAGCATACGTACGCCTTTACTTTGCCGATATTGGGCATCACTCAGGCTACCGGCACGAGAGAGATTAATCTCCGGTAAACTATTTGGCCATGACTCTTGAGTTTTCTCGGCATCAATCGCACGCTGGAAGATGATCACTTCAATATCGAATTGTCGCTGCGCTAGGCTGGGCATGGCAACGAGCAAAAGCAGTAGTGGGATCAGTTTTTTCATTATGACTCCGTCAATGTGCTGGGCACGTATTTGATTCTATTGAGCCTACCATATTAGGCAGCAGGTAGTAGATTGTGCTGGAATTCTTGCAGCATGTCTGTAACAAATTGAATTCTTTCTCTTCTATCAACCAGTGGAAGGATAAACTTCAATTTAGTCGGACCTTCCATCGCAAATTGTTTCGGTTGTGCATGAAGTAGTTTAACCAAAAACATCGGGTTAATGTCAGCGTTAGGGTAGAACTCAATATACCCGCCTTTTTCATGCGCTTCGATTTTACGAATTTTCAGTGCGGCGGCGTTGAGCTTCAGTTGGGCAATAGTCAACAGATTCAAGGCCGCATCCGGCAGTTTACCAAATCGATCGATTAATTCGACTTTAAGTTCAGCCAATTCAGTATCATCGGCGACACTGGCGATTTGTTTATAGAGTGATAAACGGCTGTTGATATCAGGGATATAATCATCAGGCAGCAGAGCTGGGATTCGTAGCTCGACTTCACTTTGTTCACGCAGTAGATCATCCAATGATGGCTCTTTACCCGATTTTAAGGCTTCAACCGCTTGTTCTAGCATCTCCATATATAAGCTAAAACCAATCGATTGGATCTGACCACTCTGCTCATCGCCGAGTAACTCACCCGCTCCGCGAATTTCTAAGTCGTGGGTTGCTAAGGTAAATCCTGCGCCGAGATCTTCAAGCGAAGCAATGGCCTCTAAGCGTTTAATCGCATCTTTGGTCATCGCTTTAGGATGCGGTGTTAATAAATAAGCATACGCCTGGTGGTGAGAGCGACCTACTCGTCCGCGTAATTGGTGTAATTGAGCCAATCCAAGAGTATCGGCGCGATTAATGATAATGGTATTGGCGGTGGGTACATCTATCCCCGTTTCAATGATAGTGGTACACACCAGTACGTTGTAACGCTGATGATAAAAATCATTCATGATTTGTTCGAGTTCACGCTCACGTAATTGTCCGTGGGCGACGGTGACACGAGCTTCAGGGATAAGCGCTTCCAAATCGGCAGCAACTTTCTCGATGCTTTCGACTTGGTTGTGTAAAAAGTAAACTTGACCACCACGCATGATCTCCCTTAGAACCGATTCTCGAACAACACTGTCTTCATGTTGACGGACAAAGGTTTTAATCGCTAAGCGTCGAGCAGGCGGTGTTGCAATGATCGATAAATCGCGCATACCACTCATTGCCATATTCAGTGTGCGTGGAATCGGTGTGGCCGTTAACGTTAAAATATCTACATCGGCACGCATGGCTTTGACTTTTTCTTTCTGACGAACCCCAAAGCGGTGTTCTTCATCAACGATTAATAGCCCTAAATCGGCAAAGATGAGATCACTGGAGAGGAGCTTGTGTGTTCCCACGACAATATCGACTTTCCCTTCGGCGACATCTTGCATGATCTGCTTTTGCTCTTTGGCTGATTTAAAGCGTGATAGCACCTCGACACGGATCGGTAAATTGGCAAAACGGTCGCGGAAATTTTCAAAATGTTGCTGAGCCAATAAAGTTGTGGGTACTAAAATAGCCACTTGTTTATTGTTATCGGTACAAACAAAAGCGGCGCGCATCGCGACCTCAGTTTTACCGAAACCAACATCGCCGCACACAAGTCTATCCATCGCTTTGGCTTGACACATGTCCGACAGTACCGCATTGATCGCCATGGCTTGATCGTCGGTTTCTTCAAAGGGAAAGGTGGCTTTAAAGGTGGCGTATTGGTCACGATCCAAACGGAAGCGATACCCTGGTTTCAGTTCGCGTTTAGCGTAGACATCAAGCAGTTCGGCAGCGACATCGCGGACTTTTTCCGCCGCTTTCTTGCGTGCTTTAACCCAGCTTTCTCCTCCCAGTTTATGGAGTGGCGCGGATTCTTCTGCACCTCCGGAATAACGGCTAATTAAGTTCAGTGATGAAACGGGAACATACAGCTTGGCTTCATTTTGATATTCAAGCGTAACGTATTCGGTAGTAATGCCTCCTGCTTCGAGGGTTTGTAAGCCTAAGTAACGTCCAATACCATGGTCGATATGCACTACGGGCTGTCCCGGTTTTAACTCGGCAAGATGGCGGATCACCGCATCACTATTGGTGGATTTACGTTCTTTCTTTCGACGTTGAACCACCCGTGCTCCGAGTAAATCGGCTTCACAAATCAAGGCGAGAGATGGATCAGTGAAAATCGCACCACGTTCGGCAGCGCCGATCACCAAAGCCAATCGCTCTGAACTTTGCCAAGCGTCATCAAAAGAAGCGAATGCGGTAGGGCGTAACTTAATTCGCTGTAATAGCTCGAGTAGCGCTTCGCGTCGTCCTTCAGACTCAACCGAGAAAATAATCTTACCGGTAAATTGCTCGCTAAATTGACGTAAGGCGGCGAGGGGTTCTTTATTTTGCTGTTGAATCGCTAAATCAGGCAGTGCGGTAATGGCTAAGTTACTTCTACCAGCCTTTTCTTGAATCGGGTCGATGGACAGTTGTAACTGAGCAAAATCTTTGGCGCGTGCGAATAAATCGTCTTTTTTTAACCACAATTCGTCAGGCGCTAGCAATGGGCGTAACGGATCTATATTCCGTTGATCATAACGATACGCGACATCAGCGAGAAATTGGTCAATGGCGCTTTCAACCTGACCTAATAAAATTAATTGACTATGATCCGGGAGATAATCAAACAGTGTTTCGGTATGTTCAAAAAATAGCGGTTGCCAATATTCAATCCCCGCAGGCCATGTGCCTTTAGAAACCTGCATATAGATAGATTCAGGCTCACGACGGGCATCAAATCGTTGCCGAAAACGGGCACGAAATGCTTCTATGGCTTGCTCGGTGGTCGGAAATTCATGAGCAGGAAGTAGACGAATTTGATCGATTTGCTGAATAGAACGTTGATTTTCTGGGTCAAAAATTCGAATCGTGTCAATTTCATCATCAAAAAAATCAATTCGATAAGGGGAATCACTGCCCATAGGGAAGAGATCCAGGATCGACCCACGACTGGCGTATTCTCCCGGCCCAAACACCTGATCTACATGACGATAACCGGAGTTTTCTAACTGAACGCGTAATTTGGCTAAAGAGAACCGATCCCCTTGTTTGACCATCAAGGTGTGTTGAAGTAAGAAATCACGTGGCGTCTGGCGTTGTAACAAGGTACTGACCGGGACAACAGTGATCCCAGTTCCTAAAGAGGGCAACTGATATAAGCGAGCGATGCGATCAGAAATAATCTCTTGATGAGGTGAAAAATTATCGTAGGGTAAGGTTTCCCAATCAGGAAATAAGCCGACCGGAGCTTGACTGAATTGCTCTAGCTCTTGAACCAGTTTTAATGCTGTCTGTGGATCGGGTACTGCCAACAAGGTGTGGCTTGAGTGACGATTAGCGAATTCAGCGATGGTTAGCGCGAGACTGGCACCGGGTAAATTGCCCAGTTGTTTCTTATCCCCAGCACCACGCAGATGTGGGAGTGTTAATACAGTTTTTGTCATCATTATTGAGTGGGTCGTTATGGTTTTTCTCGATCTAAAGAGCGTTGACGCAACAGTTTCTGTTGGCAATGAAGCGCAGCTTTAATGAGTAGGTCTTGGTCATTATCACGCAGGAGAGTGTATCTGACGCTAATAATCGTGGAGTCGGGATCCGTTTCACAATCGATAACTTCGCCATAACAATAAATCGCTGCTGCGGGATGCTCTAGGAATAATTTAATGCGTAGTGGTGTACCTAGTACGAGCGCGTCTCTGGCTCGATAAGTAAATTGACTGGCACCGAACGACAAGGTTGAGGCACGTTGAGCGGGATCATCTTGTTGGGCGAGCATAAAGCTCAGTAATAGATTCAGCTTAGAATTCTGCGTTTCTAGCAGTTGGATAACGTGTTTAAAATCGCTGTTTTTGAGTTCGAGCCGCGCAGCATCATTTAATTGATCAAGTTGACTAAACTCACTGGCCACAACAAAAGGTGCGGGGATTTCCGCCTCAAAATCGATCTGAGAAGGCAAACGAAAGTTAGCCGCTAACGGCTCGATGTTAATTGTCAGTGCGTGGTATACCGAAAAAAAGTCTTGGTCAGTCATATTGGGTTTCCTTCTCACCTTTGTTGATTATCGTCATAAAGAATCAGTAATCAAGCAAAGTGAGAGTTTTGTTGTAAATCAATCAGAGTGATTACGAATAAATTATCGCCATTACCTTTGAGTGATAACGGTGTTTAACAAAGATTTGGCAAAGAAAAACTACAACCTTGGACAGATTCTCGTTACAGTAGCGGCCTATTATGGCTTTGGTTTGTATTATGTTTCATCCTATTTCGATATTTATCGGTTTACGTTATTTACGCGGACGTTCAGGTGATCGGTTTAGTCGATTTGTCTCTTATATGTCGACCGCTGGGATCACGATTGGTGTGATGGCTTTAGTGACGGTATTGTCGGTGATGAATGGTTTTGAATCGCAGTTGAAAAACCGTATTTTGGGGGTTTTGCCGCAAGCGGTGATCGGACAAGCGCAGGAAAAAACCCAATGGCAAGCACAAGCCCCCGATTTTATTAGAGAGTTATCCACTTACAAAGCGCCACAACCGATGGTAAGAAGCGAAGCGGTGGTGCAAAGCTCGTGGCAATTATCGGCGGGTTTATTGGTCGGTATTGCGCCGCAAGCTGACGACCCGATCGCCGATTATCTGATTGCTGGTCGATTAAGCGATTTACAACCTGGTGCCTATCATATTTTCTTAGGTCACACTCTGGCTCGTGATCTCAATGTTTCCGTTGGCGATACGGTTCGCTTAATGGTGACTCGCGCCAGTCAATTTACGCCTTTAGGACGTATTCCTAGCCAACGCAATTTCACGGTGGCCGGACTGTTTAATACTGGCTCAGATGTTGATGGGCAACTGATGATCACTCATCTACGAGATGCGGGTCGCTTACTGCGTTTCGACGATCAGACGATTTCTGGCTGGCGACTCTTTATGGCCGATCCTTTTGATGTGGCGACGTTGTCAACGACTTCTTTGCCGGATGGTTGGTATTGGAGCGATTGGCGTGAACAACGTGGTGAGTTATTTCAGGCGGTCAGAATGGAAAAAAACATCATGGGCCTAATGCTGGGACTGATTGTTGGAGTCGCGGCGTTTAATATTATCGCCGCCCTAATCATGGTGGTGATGGAAAAGCAGGCGGAAGTTGCGATTTTAAAAACCCAAGGCATGACCGATCAACAAGTTTTGGCCATTTTTATGGTGCAAGGCGCGAGCAGTGGTGTAATTGGATCGGTTGTCGGTGGAGTGTTGGGCGCTCTGCTGGCAGCGAACTTGAATAGCATCATGAACACGTTAGGCGTCGCACTGTTTTCATTAGGCGGAGAGTTGCCCGTGTTGATCAACCCGATACAAATTGTGGTTGTCGTATTGCTGGCAATATTGCTTAGCTTTTTAGCCACCTTATTTCCTTCTTATCGCGCATCTAGAGTTAAACCCGCTGAGGCTTTACGTTATGAATGATCTTTTACGCTGTCAGCAGCTTTATAAAATCTATCAAGAAGGTGAGTTGCAGACTCAAGTCTTGAAAGGGGTAAGTTTTTCGATGCAACCTGGTGATCTGGTCTCGATCATTGGCTCTTCTGGTTCAGGAAAAAGTACTTTATTGCATATCCTTGGCGCGCTGGATGAAGCGAGTAGTGGCGAAGTTGAATTTCTTGGCCAGCCATTACATCAAATGAGTTCGAATAAACAAGCCAAAATACGTAATCAACATCTCGGGTTTGTGTATCAATTTCATCATTTACTTGCTGATTTTACCGCGCTCGAAAACGTAGCGATGCCACTATTAATTGGTGGTAAAAAAGCCAGCGAAGCAAAACGCTCGGCTCAGGCTTTGTTGGCGCGAGTCGGCCTCGGTCACCGTTTGCAACATCGTCCTTCAGAGTTATCGGGTGGAGAGCGGCAGCGTGTTGCGATTGCTAGAGCGTTGGTCAATCGACCGGATTTAGTGCTCGCAGATGAGCCTACTGGCAATTTAGACCACACTACGGCACTGGCGATTTATGATTTGATGCGTGAATTGAATCGTGAGTTTAATACGGCTTTTTTAGTGGTGACTCATGATGGCGAATTGGCAGCGAAAATGGATCGACAACTGCATATGCAAGATGGCCTATTGCTCAACGTTGCGGAGGCATAATGTTTGCAGATTTGGCGCTAGTGATTGGCGCACGGTTTAGTCGTGCTAAGCAGCGTAATAAGCTGGTGTCGTTTATCGCTTTATCTTCGACACTCGGTATTGCCGTTGGGGTTGCGGTGATCATTATTGGTTTATCGGCGATGAATGGCTTCGAGAGAGAGCTGCAACAACGTGTATTGTCGGTTATTCCTCATGGCGAGTTTGAAGGGGTACGTGGGCCAATCGAACACTGGCCAGATATCGTCCAAAAATCGACTCAGCATCCTCAAGTCCAAGCGGCGGCACCATACGTGAAGTTTACCGCATTGGTCGAGCGAGGTGCGCAGTTAAAAGCCATAGAAGTACGAGGGGTGGATACGCAAAGAGAGCGTGCCGTATCTCGACTGGCTGATTATGTTACCCCAGGAGTATGGGAAGCTTTTGTTCCGGCTCAACAGCAAGTCATTTTAGGCAAAGGTGTTGCCGATCAACTACAAGCCGCAGTGGGGGATTGGATCACTTTGCTGATCCCAAGTAGTCATACTGGGCAAGCGGTCCAAGCCCCGAAAAGAGTGCGGGTAAAGGTTGCGGGGTTGCTGGAATTAAATGGTCAAATTGATCATAACCTCGCGCTGTTACCTTTAGAAGACGCTCAGCAATACAGCAATTTAAACGACAAAGTCACGGGGGTGTCGATTAAAGTTTCCGATGTCCTCAAAGCCAATCAAATTGTTCGTGAAGTGGGTAATACACTAGAAGAGTATGTCTATTTGCGTAGTTGGCAGCAAAAATATGGCTTTTTATATCGTGATATTGAAATGGTGCGAACCATCATGTATCTAGTCATGGTATTGGTGATTGGGGTCGCGAGCTTTAATATTGTTTCTACCTTAATGATGGCCGTTAAAGATCGCGCTGCCGATATTGCCATTTTGCGCACGATGGGTGCGAATGATCGCTTAATTAAACGCATTTTCGTCTGGCAAGGGGTATTTTCTGGTGTTATGGGCAGTCTATTGGGCAGCATTGTTGGGGTGTTTATGGCACTAAATTTGACACCGATTATTCATAGTTTAGAAACTTTGTTAGGCCATCAATTTCTTTCAGGGGATATTTATTTTGTCGATTTCCTTCCTTCTCAACTTGAATGGTCAGATGTATTACTGGTTTCGAGTACCGCGATTATTTTGAGTTTACTGGCGACGTGGTATCCAGCTTCTCGCGCCAGCCGTTTGCATCCTGCGGCGGTTCTAAGCAGTAAATAACCCCGTTATTCTCTTCGTTAATAAAAAGAAAAAGGACCTAATGGTCCTTTTTCATCTTTTGTATACTGCTGGTTACCTAGAAAAATGTTGTATCACTCGCACGATGATTCGCTAGAGCTGCACAGTCACGAACAAAATCAATATGGTTTATTTTATCGTATTGGTCACGCGACGTTTTTGCCAGCTCCGTACAACGGAATAGCGCCATAAACCTCGAATACCAAAGTAACCTAATAAGCCAGCGACAATACCACAGACTAAACTACCCAACAAAAAGGGTGGACCAATGGTGTGCATCTGATGGTGAAGAAATTCCCACGTTAATTCAAAATGAAAAGGTTGCGGCGGAGTACTCATTAACCAAGCGCCAACTTTATAAGAGAAATAAAAGATAAATGGCATAGTGATCGGGTTGGTTATCCACACCAAGGCAACAGCAAGGGGTAAGTTCACGCCACAAATAATCGCTACGCCAGCAGACATGATCATTTGGCTAGGTAGTGGTACGAAGGCCATAAATAAACCGACAGCAAACGCACCAGCAGCAGAGCGTCGATTTAAACACCACAGATTCGGGTTGTAGAGGACAGAGCCAAAAATTTGTAATGCCTTTTGACGCTTAATAACAGCGTGATCAGGCATAAAACGTTTAATAAACTTTCTTGGCATAAGGAAACATGGCTCTCTTATCGAATTACTGGACGTTGGCTTCGTTCTCGTTAACGATACTCTCTGCCCCATTTTGGCCTTGGATGCCCAAATGGCCTATTATCATTGGCATTGTTGTTGTGTTGATGATGAGTCTCGTGACACGCCGAGGCAGGGGATGCATCGGAATTACACTGGCCTTAGTGTTGATAATAACACACGGAAATAAAGTAACCGCACAGTCCAATAATATCTTACAATTTGCGACAGATATTACCATAAAAGGTGTCGCTGACAGCTTTTTTACTGCTCATCGCTACGGTTTTAGTGGTTCTTTTGTAGTGAGATCAATCAATGGTCAATCTTTACCCCGATTTTTGTCTCCCACGGTACGTTTAAATTCCCCGATCGCCTTACAATTGGGTGATCATGCTCAATTTGTGGTACAGGCGAAGCCGATTTATGGGCGATTGAATGAAGTCGGGTTTGATCAAGAAGCCTTTTTTCTGAGTCAAGGCTGGAGCGCACAAGCGACCGTTCGTCCCAATACAGCTTATCAAATCATCCCCAGTTCAAGTTTGCGGGCGATATTTTTTCAACAGATTGAGCAACGAACGCGATCCAGCGAGGTTCAAGGCTTTATTTTAGCCCTCACTTTTGGTGAGCGTAGCGGGATTACTGAACAGCAGTGGTTGGAATTACGTAATAGCGGTTTAATCCATCTCACTGCGATCTCGGGATTACACATCGGTATGGCATTTGGTTTTGGCTATT
This sequence comes from Vibrio sp. A11, assembly GCF_013048705.1. Taxonomy (NCBI): domain Bacteria; kingdom Pseudomonadati; phylum Pseudomonadota; class Gammaproteobacteria; order Vibrionales; family Vibrionaceae; genus Vibrio; species Vibrio sp. A11. The sequence goes on from NZ_VHSI01000004.1 coordinate 225,288, forward strand.
TGTTGGGGGGGATGTGTAGCCGCCTTTTGAGAAAGGGCTTATGGCTACCTTTTGTTTGCGGTGGATTGTTTGCACTTGGTTATGCTTGGCTGGCAGGTTTTACGCTACCGACTCAGCGAGCATTGATGATGTGTTGGTTAAATATTCTATTAGTAATGTTTAATGTTCGAGTGACCGCTATTCAACGGGTATTATTAACGTTAGCTGTGATATTGGCTTTGGATCCCTTCGCTTCATTAAGCACAAGTTTTTGGTTGTCTTTTTTAGCGGTCAGCTTTGTCATTTACCAAGTCTCCGTCATCGATAGTCGATGGCCGCTATGGAAGAAAGTGCTTGCTGGCCATCTATTGTTAGTGATGTTAATGGCTCCGGTGACGGCTTACTTCTTCTCTGGCGTTAGCCTTTATTCCGCGCTTTATAATCTCGTGTTTATTCCTTGGTTCAGCTTTGTGGTTGTTCCCTTACTGTTTATTGTCTTGTGCGGCAATGTGTTGATGGCCGATCAGGTCCAGTGGCTTTGGACTTGGGTTGAGGCGGCTTTAATGCCGTTTAGCTGGTCGTTAGGCTTTGCTGAACATAGCTGGTTACCGGTTAACCAAACGTGGCAATATAGTTTGTTGGCCTTATTTTTAGTGATGATGTTACGGTCACTGTTGACAGCGCGATCTCTTATTGCGATTGGGTTACTCTTTAGCGCCACTTGGCTAACAATACAACCGAAGGCCTACTGGCAAGTGGATATGTTGGATGTTGGGCATGGCTTGGCGATGATCATTGAGCGTAACGGACGTTATGTTTTATACGATACAGGGAGTAGTTGGGATGAGGGCAGTGTAGCGACATCACTGATTATTCCGTTATTAACTCGACGTGGAGGAGTACATGCTCTTGATGGCGTGATCATTAGCCATAGTGATAATGATCATGCGGGAGGATTAGTCGATATTCACTCGCGGCTAAAACCAGCTTGGATTCGCGCTAGTTACCGCAATGAACATTTCTCTCCGTGTATTCAAGGTGAATTCTGGCAATGGCAAGAATTGACTTTTGAAGTTGTGTGGCCACCCCGTTTAGTTGATCGCGCTGATAACCCTCATTCTTGTGTGGTTCGTATGGTTGATCAGCAATATGGGCATAGTGTGTTGTTGACCGGTGATGTAACGGCGATTGGTGAGTGGTTACTCAGTCGGGATGCGTTATTAGAAAGTGATGTTTTGGTGGTTCCTCATCACGGGAGTCAAACGTCTTCTACACAAGCGTTTATAGCAAAGGTCAATCCACAGTTGGCGATTGCCTCATTGGCGAAAGGTCATCGATGGCAATTACCTCATCCAGATGTTCTCGCACGTTATCAATCTTTAGACATTCCGTGGCTTGATACGGGAGAAGTCGGACAAATAACACTCCGTTACCAAGGATCTCAACGTCAGCTTTTCACTTTACGCGGTGGTCGAATCACGCCTTGGTATAGGCAGATGCTACGTAAAGAGGTAGAATAAGGTCAATTTTGTAATATCGATAAAGCAGCTTTATGTCACTCAATTCTGACGAAACAACTTGGCAAACCTTTAAACGTCTTTGGACTTACATCCGTCTTTATAAAGTCGGATTGGTGCTGGCGACCATCGCTTTAGTGATCAATGCGATCTCTGATACCTACATGATCTCCTTACTAAAGCCGCTATTAGATGAAGGCTTTGGTGGTACAGACTCTAATTTTTTGCAGATCTTACCCTTCATTATTCTTGGTCTGATGTTTATTCGTGGCTGTAGCGGCTTCGTTTCTGCTTACTGTTTAAGTTGGGTATCTGGCAATGTAGTGATGCTGATGCGTAGGCGGATTTTTAATCAGTTTATGCATATGCCGGTGAGTTTTTTCGATCGTGAGTCAACCGGTGGTTTATTATCGCGAATTACTTATGATTCTGAACAGGTTGCAGGAGCGACGAGTCGAGCAATGGTCAGTATTGTTCGTGAAGGGGCCAGTATCATTGGTTTATTAACCTTGATGTTCTGGAACAGTTGGCAACTCTCTCTAGTTTTAATTGTGGTTGCTCCGATTGTTGCGATTGGCATTCGAGTGGTCTCTAAACGCTTTCGAAAAATCTCCAAAAATATGCAAACAACCATGGGCCATGTCACTTCGTCGGCAGAACAGATGCTTAAAGGCCATAAGGTGGTTTTAAGCTATGGTGGACAAGAGGTTGAGCGTAAACGCTTTGATAAAGTTAGCAATCAAATGCGCCAACAGACCATGAAGTTAGTCTCGGCTCAAGCAGTAGCCGACCCTGTGATTCAAATGATTGCTTCATTAGCCTTGGTGACGGTCTTATTCTTAGCTAGCGTTGATTCTATTCGTGCAGATTTAACGCCTGGTACCTTCACGGTTATTTTCTCGGCGATGTTTGGTTTGATGCGCCCTTTAAAGGCTTTGACCAACGTAACTTCAGAGTTTCAACGAGGTATGGCCGCAACACAAACGTTATTTGCGTTAATGGACCTGGAAACTGAGCGCGATAATGGTAAGTTTGTGACAGATAAAGTGCGTGGTGATATTGCCGTAAAAGATGTCTCTTTCACTTATCAAGGTAAAGAAAAACCGGCATTATCGCATGTGAGTTTTACCATTCCTCAAGGCAAAACCGTTGCACTCGTCGGACGTTCTGGTTCGGGCAAATCAACCATTGCTAATTTATTTACCCGTTTTTATGACGTCGATTCCGGTGCCATCTACCTTGATGACCACGATATTCGTGATTACACGCTGAGCAATTTGCGGCAACATTTTGCTTTAGTCTCGCAAAATGTTCATTTATTTAATGACACCATCGCCAATAACATCGCTTACGCTGCACAAGAGCAATACAGCCGTGAGCAAATAGAAGAGGCTGCTCGCTTAGCCCATGCGATGGACTTTATACAACATTTACCACAAGGTTTAGATACGATAATTGGCGAGAACGGAGCCAGTCTCTCTGGTGGCCAACGTCAGCGTATTGCGATTGCTCGCGCTCTGCTGCGTGATGCTCCGGTCCTTATTTTGGATGAAGCAACTTCAGCATTGGATACTGAATCAGAAAGAGCTATTCAAGCCGCGCTTGACGAATTACAGAAAAATAAAACCGTATTAGTGATTGCTCACCGACTTTCAACGATTGAACAAGCTGATCAAATTTTAGTGGTTGATGACGGTGAGATCATTGAGCGCGGAAATCATGCTGATCTCATCAAACAAAATGGTGCTTATGCGCAATTGCATCGTATTCAGTTTGGCGATTAATCCGTGATAGACAAATTGTGGTTTGGACGCCATCCGCTCTATTTTTTGCTTTGGCCACTTTTGTGGCCATTGAGTCGACTGTTTTATCTGATCAGTACTCGTCGCCGGCATGCCTTTTTGTCCGGTAAAAAAGCGCGTTACCGAGCGCCAGTGCCAGTGCTCGTCGTCGGTAACATTACCGCTGGTGGTAATGGTAAAACTCCCGTTGTGGTTTGGCTCGTTGAGTTACTGCAACGTCAAGGCTATCGACCGGGCGTGGTTTCAAGAGGATACGGAGGTAAGGCGGCTCAATATCCGTTATTGGTTACTGACCATACCTTACCGACCGAATGTGGTGATGAGCCTAAGCTGATTTATCAACGTACAGGTGCTCCAGTGGCCGTTGACCCAATACGTGCGCATGCGGTTCAAGCATTGCTCAGCCAAGGGGTTGATCTTATTGTTACCGATGATGGTTTACAGCACTATGCGTTGGAACGAGATATTGAATTTGCGGTTGTTGATGGAGTCCGTCGCTTTGGTAACCAACAACTGCTTCCGTTGGGGCCATTACGTGAACCTGTCGAGCGTTTACAGCAAGTCGACTTTGTGATCAATAATGGCGGAGAACCGGTTATGGGTGAACTTGCCATGACACTCAAACCCAGCTTAGCGGTTAATGTCATCAGCGGAGAGCGCATTGATGTTGCTGCCCTGAGCCGTTTAGTGGCTTGGGCTGGCATTGGCCATCCGGCTCGCTTTTTTAATACGTTACATCAACTCGGTGCATCACTGATTCTTACCCATGATTTTGCTGATCATCAAGCATTTGATGAAACGACATTGCGCGAATTAGCCAGCCAAGGTGATAACGTGATCATGACAGAGAAAGATGCCGTTAAGTGTACAGATTTTGCAGCAAAAAACTGGTGGTATTTACCCGTATCGGCCGAGATTTCACCAACTGATCAACAGTGCATATTAGATAAAATTAAAGAGGTTATGGAACATTATGGACCACCGTCTGCTTGAAATTGTGGCTTGTCCCGTATGCAAGGGGAAGTTGACTTACGATAAAAGTAACCAAGAGCTGATTTGTAAATTAGATCGTCTGGCTTATCCAATAAAAGAAGGTATTCCAGTACTGCTCGAACCTGAAGCGAGAAGTATGACCATGGATGAGGGACGCTAATGTCTTTTACGGTTATCATTCCGGCCCGCTACCAATCAACTCGCTTGCCAGGTAAGCCGTTGGCTGATATTGGCGGTAAGCCAATGATTCAGTGGGTTTATGAGCAAGCGCAGCAAGCAGGCGCTGAGCGGGTAATTGTTGCTACCGATGATAGTCGAGTCGAGCAAGCGGTCCTCAGTTTTGGCGGATCAGTATGCATGACGTCAACCGAACATCAATCTGGTACGGAACGTTTAGCCGAAGTGATTGCTTTAATGGGGATTGACGATGATCATATCATCGTTAATGTACAAGGGGATGAACCCCTCATCCCGCCAGTGATTATTCGTCAAGTCGCGGAAAACTTAGCGTCAAGCCAAGCGCCAATGGCGACTTTAGCGGTTGAAATTGATGATCCACAAGAGGTTTTCAATCCTAACGCCGTTAAAGTAGTGACTGATCAACATGGGTATGCGTTGTACTTTAGTCGCGCGACTATTCCATGGGACCGCGATAACTTTATTCTTGAACCGAAGGCGATTACTCAGCCATTAATGCGCCATATTGGTATTTATGCTTACCGAGCCGGGTTTATCAATACCTACATACACTGGTCGCCCAGTGTGTTAGAGAAAATCGAAAATCTAGAGCAACTGCGTGTACTGTGGTACGGCGAAAAAATTCATGTGGCTGTTGCGCTCGAAGCGCCGCCAGCCGGTGTTGATACGCCTGAGGATTTAGCGGCGGTGCGTAAACTTATCGAATAAATGTCGAACATGGGTACACTTTTCCCATTGTAAGTCGTAGTTCCAAGAGATTGAGATATATCAGCCGTATTAAACAATAAGCCCCATCGCCCCATCGGTTGATGGGGCTTATTTATTGATACTCTGTTTAACGTTATGTAAAGCGTGATGTTAATCGTTTTTCTTTGGACAAGTGGCAAGTAGCTCGTGTTTACCGTTATCTTTACGTTCTTCTAATTTCACTTCAAAGCCCCACAGACGATGCATATGTTTGAGCACCTCATCGTAGCTTGGATCGAGTGGAATTCGATCGTGAGGCACATATTGCAGCGTCAATGAGCGATCACCCCGAACATCGACATTGTAAACTTGAATGTTGGGTTCTAAATTGCTCAAGTTATATTGTGCCGCGAGCTTTTCACGAATTTGGCGATATCCCAGCTCATCATGAATCGCACTGATTTCAATGAAGTTTTTATGATCATCGTCAGAAATGGCGAACAATTTAAAGTCACGGATAAGCTTTGGTGACAAATATTGGCTAATAAAACTTTCGTCTTTAAAGTTATGCATAGCAAAGTGCACGGCATCCAGCCAGTTGGTATCGACGAGTTCAGGGAACCAGTGTCTATCTTCATCCGTTGGCTCTTCACAAATTCGCTTTATGTCTCGAAACATCGCAAACCCAAGCGCGTACGGGTTAATACCACTGTAGTAACGGCTGTTATACGCAGGCTGCATCACCACACTACTGTGGCTATGTAAAAATTCGAGCATAAATTTATCGGACAGTAGCCCTTCGTCGTAAAGATGATTCAGAATTGTGTAATGCCAGAAAGTGGCCCAACCTTCATTCATGACTTGCGTTTGTTTTTGTGGGTAAAAATATTGGCTGATTTTACGCACGATACGCACGACTTCACGCTGCCAAGACTCTAGAAGAGGCGCATGTTTTTCAATGAAATACAAAATGTTTTCTTGTGGTTCAGAAGGAAAACGTCGTTGTAACTCGGCTTCCTTGGCTTTTTTAGGCACGGTTCGCCACAAGGCATTAACCTGTGATTGTAAATAAGCTTCGCGTTCTTCTTGGCGTGCTTTTTCTTCAGCAATCGAAATTTTTTCTGGTCGCTTATAACGATCGACGCCGTAGTTCATTAACGCATGGCATGAGTCCAATAGTTGCTCGACTTCGGTGACCCCATACTTTTCTTCACATTTGGCTAAATAGTTTTTAGCAAACAGTAGATAATCGATAATAGAACTGGCGTCAGTCCAGGTTTGAAATAAATAGTTTCCTTTAAAAAAGGAGTTATGTCCGTAACAGGCATGAGCCATGACCAAAGCCTGCATAGTGACGGTATTTTCTTCCATCAAGTAAGCAATACAGGGATCTGAATTAATCACAATTTCATAGGCTAACCCCATTTGACCGTGCTTATAGTTTTTCTCAGTATGAATAAACTTTTTACCAAATGACCAATGGTTATAATTGATCGGCATGCCAATACTGGAGTAGGCATCCATCATTTGCTCAGAAGTGATCACCTCAATCTGATTAGGGTAGGTATCTAACCGATAATGCTCGGCAACACGTTTAATTTCTTGGTGGTATTGATGCAAAAGATCAAAAGTCCAATCTGGACCATCAGCCAGACGTTTGTTTTTTTTCTTACGCTTTTGCGTGGTGGCTGTTTTGACTGTCATAGTCTTATCCCCTTATGCCGTTTCCTTATGGAATAGCTCCCTAAACACAGGGAAAATATCGTCCACACTACGAATATTCTTCATGGCGAAGTGATCAAAGCTTTCGGATAGTTTTTCGTACTCGTGCCACAAGGTTTGATGAGAACGACGCGTAATTTCGATGTAAGCATAATACTGGCATTCAGGCAGCAGTTTGTTCGCCAGTAACTCTTTACAGCGAGGCGAATCGTCAGCCCAGTTATCGCCATCGGAGGCTTGTGCGCCATAAATATTCCACTCACCGAGAGGGTAACGTTGTTGAATAATGTCATGCATTAATTTTAATGCACTAGAGACAATCGTTCCGCCAGTTTCCTGTGAATAGAAAAATTCGTGTTCGTCCACTTCTTTGGCTTGGGTGTGGTGGCGAATAAACACCACTTCAACATTTTCATAGGTGCGAGTTAAAAACAGATAGAGCAAGACATAAAATCGTTTTGCGATATCTTTAGTGGGCTGATCCATCGACCCTGACACATCCATTAAGCAAAACATTACCGCTTGGCTAGAAGGGATCGGGCGTTTTTCGTAATTTTTAAAACGTAAATCAAACGTATCGATAAACGGTACACTGTCTATTTTCCGGCGTAGTTCAGCTATTTCTTCTTTTAAACGTCTCTCTTCGAGTAGTTGCGCTGGCTCAGAGTTGCGAATATTTTCCAGCTCTTGCTCAAGCTCATGCATAAGGCGCCGCTTGCCTGATGTCATCGCCGTGCGTCGGGCAAGCGATTGTTGTAAAGAGCGGACAATCGCAATGTTGGCGGGAACGCCAGCAGTTTGGAAGCCTGCGCGATGGGTTTTCCACTCTTTAATTTTGTTGACTTGATTTTTCTTCAGGTTAGGTAATGCTAAATCTTCAAACAAGATATCCAAATATTCATCTTTGGATATTTGAAATACAAAATCGTCTTCGCCTTCACCGTCTTGACTGGCATCCCCTTCGCCTGAACCACCACCTTGACCACCTTTTGGCCGTTCTACTTTATCACCACGTATGTATTGATCATTACCAGGGTGAACGCGTTCGCGAACGCCGCCTTTACCTTGATGGAAAATGGGCTCTTTAATATCTCGATGAGGAATCGCCACATCTTCTCCAGACTCCGTATTGGTTATGGATCGGCGATTAACCGCATCCGCAACGGACTCTTTAATTTGTTCTTTATAACGGCGTAAGAAGCGCTGCCGATTAACGGCGCTTTTGTTCTTGCCGTTCAACCTTCTGTCGATAAATTGCGCCATGAGATTCTCCCTCTAAACGTCACTCGATGAGTTCTAACTACTCATACGCTTTGGCAAGTTAGCTTCTGACCCAGAATCTCTGGGTCAGAGTCGCAACCAAGGGCTTGCTAAGAGGATTTACGCACGCGTAAATACCATTCAGACAGTAATCGAACTTGTTTCTCGGTATAACCTTTCTCCATCATGCGGGCGACAAAATCGTCGTGTTTTTTCTGATCTTCCGATGAGGTTTTGGCATTGAAAGAGATAACTGGCAGTAATTCTTCAGTATTGGAGAACATTTTCTTCTCAATAACCGTGCGCAGTTTTTCATAGCTCGTCCAAACTGGGTTTTTACCACTATTGTTAGCCCGAGCTCGAAGTACAAAGTTAACGATTTCGTTACGGAAATCTTTCGGATTGCTGATCCCTGCCGTTTTTTCGATCTTCTCTAGCTCACTGTTAAGCGCTGAGCGATCAAACAGTTGGCCAGTTTCTGGATCACGATACTCTTGATCTTGAATCCAGAAATCAGCATAAGTGACGTAACGGTCGAAAATATTCTGACCGTATTCAGAATAAGATTCTAAATAAGCGGTTTGAATTTCTTTGCCAATAAACTCGACATAACGCGGAACCAGATAGCCTTTGACAAATTCTAGGTAACGCTCAGCAACCTCTTGCGGGAACTGCTCGCGTTCAATCTGTTGTTCGATAACATAAAACAGGTGTACGGGGTTTGCAGCGACTTCTGATTGGTCAAAGTTGAATACTCGTGAGAGTATTTTAAAGGCAAAACGAGTCGAGAGACCGGACATGCCTTCATCAACGCCAGCATAATCACGGTATTCTTGATAGCTTTTCGCTTTCGGATCAGTATCTTTCAGTGTTTCACCATCATAAACGCGCATTTTAGAGAAAATGGACGAGTTTTCTGGCACTTTTAGTCGCGATAACACACTAAATTGAGCCAGTAACTCAAGTGTACTTGGTGCACGTGGCGCTTTGGTCAGTTCACTGTGCTCAAGCAGTTTTTCGTAAATTTTAACTTCTTCAGAGACGCGTAAGCAATAAGGCACCTTCACGATATAAACTCGATCCAAAAACGCTTCATTGTTTTTATTATTGCGGAATGTCTGCCACTCTGATTCGTTGGAGTGAGCGAGGATCATGCCGTCAAAGGGTAGGGCGGAGAGCCCTTCGGTACCGTTGTAGTTGCCTTCTTGAGTCGCAGTAAGCAGTGGGTGAAGCACTTTGATCGGTGCTTTAAACATCTCGACGAACTCCATTAAGCCTTGGTTGGCTCGACAGAGTGCCCCAGAGTAGCTGTAGGCATCGGGATCATCTTGTGAGTAGTGCTCTAGCTTACGGATATCCACTTTACCGACCAGCGATGAGATATCTTGGTTGTTTTCATCGCCCGGCTCTGTTTTGGCAATCGCAATTTGGTCTAAGATAGAAGGTCGGACTTTAACGACTTTAAACTTCGTGATATCGCCACCAAATTCATGCAGACGTTTTGCTGCCCAAGGTGACATGATGGAGCGCAAATAGCGCTTTTCAATCCCGTATTCTTGCTTGAGCAAGTCGCCATCTTCATTGACATCAAACAAGCAGAATGGGTGGTCATTGACCGGGCTGCGCTGACCATTCGCTGATAATACGTAGATCGGGCATTGCTGCATTAATGCTTTGAGTTTTTCAGCAATCGATGACTTACCACCACCGACAGGGCCGAGTAGATAAAGAATCTGTTTCCGTTCTTCTAAGCCTTGCGCTGCATGCTTAAGATAAGAAACAATTTGTTCAATCGCTTCTTCCATGCCATAGAAGTCTTGGAACGGTTTATAACGTGAAATGACTCGGTTAGAAAAGAGCCGACTCAAACGAGGATCTTTGCCAGTATCGACCAATTCAGGTTGGCCAATTGCCAGCAATAAGCGTTCTGCCGCGTTAGCATAAGCGCTTTTGTCTTCCTTACAGAGATCCAAAAACGTTTGAATCGATATCTCTTCATCCTTGGCTGCTTCATAGCGTGCCTGAAAGTGGTTAAAAATACTCATGGTAGTTCCCCTCTAAAAATGTCTCTTCGACATACAACCGCTTAAACACACAAATCCCTAATACGTTAAGCCTAGATCGCAATTGATGATTTTGCTTAAAGATTATGTATTTATTTACAAATCGTGACGTAAATTACGTCTCTGGCTAAGAAGTATTGTGCTGATGAATTGTTGCTATCAGTCTTATGATTATTAACAAAGCAAAGTGGCAAGAAGTGATTGAACAACAAAGATTGTTTCTCTTAAGGGGAACTTCTATGATGGTTATCTTTGCAATATAATCGATAAAATAGGTGAGGAATGAGAGATTCGATAGTCAAAACCATTAGTGGGTTAACGATACTATTTACACCTTGGTATGTTAACGCTGAAATGTCTCAATGGTCAGTGGGTGTCGCTGCCGCCTATTCGCCTGCCGTTTATAAAGATACGCCCTCCAACCGTACCGTGATCCCCATCATTGGTTATGAAGGCGAGCATCTCTTTTTTCGTGGTTTTGATGCGGGATATCGCCTGTTGCCGATTCGTTCTCAGCAAAACCTAATCTTGCGGTTGGCTTATGATCCTCGCACATTACAGCCTAATGATTCTGATGATCCACAGATACGCCAGCTCAATAAACGTAAGTCAACGATTTTAGGAGGGGCGAGCTATCAACATCGTACGGTAGTGGGTTTATGGGAAGCAACGATTGGCTCGGATATCGCAGGGCGACATGATGGTGTTTATGCAGAAGTGGCTTGGCGTTTCCCATTGCGTTTTGAACGTTGGGGCATCACGCCTTCGGTGGGTTATGCTTATAATTCTGATAAGCTCAATAACCATTTTTATGGTGTGTCAGCTCAAGAGTCGCTGAGTAGTGGCTTAGAACAATACAACGCTGGTTGGAGTGGGCAGTACTTTATTGGCGCGATGGCTTATTGGTCGGTTTCTCAGCATGTTAGAATATCAGGCGGTCTTCGTTATACCAATCTCGATAGTGATATTTCTTCCAGCCCTGTGATTGGCCGTGATTCATCAACCGTGGGCACCCTTGGTGTGGTTTACCTATTTTAATCGTAGAGTGAGTTTTTGCTGTGCTTAAAATGATGTTATCTCAAATTATATCAGCATCGAAAGGTATGATGTAATGGACAGTAATAAGGATTGGTATACAAGGATTAATATATTGATATAGAGAGAGCTTACAAACCCTCTCTATTTTTGTATCAGGACTAAGCGTTAATAATTTTGTTGAGTTCGTTGGCTGATAAGTGATATTGCCTTGGGCAATTTCGCCATGTGGTTAACATGCGTCGGTATTTTTCACCCATAGCCACTTGGCTGTTGAAGTGGTGCTCACCCCGTTCAAATTGAGGATATAAACCTTCAGTATTGATTAGAAAACGCACGTAGTTGACCAGTTGAGCTTCAGAGGCACTATCATAACCAAGAAAATTCAAGCGACGAGCATCAACGTCACTACTCAATTTGCTATCGAGCATTTTGTATGACTCTTGCATGGCATGATACATTTCCATGACATCGATCACTTCTCGGCATTGCGCTTCAGAAATTGCCCCAAATTCTTTATTGAGCTCAGTCATTTGTAATTCATAACCCCGTTCAATAATCGTTTGTAGCCGTTTATATTGTTCGGCGTTGGCCGGATCAAGCTGGGACATTAAAACGTATTGATTAGATAGGATCAGACGTTGTGCATTAGTCATTTCCATTATTGACCTCACTGTAATCGATGTTGGTATTCCCTTCCTACCTGAACTGCCAAGTATTTTGGGTATAAATTTGCTTAAGATTAGGTTAACAGCAATGGGTGATTGTGAAACATGATCTCAACACAGATTTAATCTTAACCGAGTAAATTATCGACAATTCTAGCACGTTTATTTCTGTGTCGTTAGCTTCTGGGTGTTATAGCCGATAGGTGAATGAGTCAATCAAAAGCAAAACACCAGCCATATGCTGGTGTTGGATTTGCAGAAGGGAAGCTTAGTATTTTACGTTGTGATGATATTGCATTAGCACATCAACAATCTTATCCATGGTTTCTTTACTGGGCGGATTCACACCTTCTAAAGGATAAGTTTCTCCCATCGCTTCCCATTTATGAGCGCCTAACTTGTGGTAAGGCAATAACTCAATTTTTTCAATATTATCCATCTCTTGAATAAATTGTCCGAGTAGATGGGCCGATTCTTCATCATCTGTATAACCCGGAACGACCACATAACGCAGCCAAGTTGCTTTGCCAATCGTGTGTAGATAGCGTGCAAAATCTAACGTACGTTTATTGGATACCCCGATTAAGTCTTGATGAACATCATCTTTGATTTGTTTAATATCCAGTAGCACTAAATCAGTGACGTCCAAGACTTCATCAATCACCGGGGTGTATTTACGGATATAACCGTTGGTATCAAGGCAAGTGTGGATCCCTTCGGCTTTAGCCGCGCGAAAGACATCTCGTACAAATTCAGGTTGGAGCATCGATTCACCACCGGAGCAGGTGATCCCGCCGCCTGAAGCGTTCATAAAATGTCGATAAGATTTCGCTTCTTTGATGATCTCTTCAACAGAGACTTCTTTACCTGAATGGGTATCCCATGTATCTCGGTTATGGCAATACTTACAACGAAATAAGCAACCTTGCAGAAAGAGGATAAATCGAATACCGGGGCCATCAACTGTACCGCAAGACTCAAATGAATGGATACGACCAGTAGTAGACATAAGTTGCTCTCATTTGCTGAATTTACCGACTATTTTATTACAAAAGGTAGGGTTTAAATAGGATTTCTTCGGGTAAGTTAAGTGTTGTTGGATGAGTTTTGTACTGAGGACGGGGTGTTAAAGTACCAAAGAGGATTAAGATCAGTAAGGTGAAGCTTAATCCTCAATCAGTAAGAGTCACTATCTTAATTTAGAAAAAGGCAAATAAAGACAGTGCTCCAGTGCCGTGGGTGCGGTGTTTACTTTCTTTATACTCAGCATTACTTGTGGTTAAAGTAAAACTTGCGCCGACATGAGGTCCATACCATACCACGCCAAGTACCGCGGTCGCTTGCAAAGGTTCTAGAGTCACCTGATAGGCACTGGGCTGTAGAGGTAATCCATCTAATGGCCTATCTCCTTCAATGGTTAAATCATTAAATCGATAACGTGCTTCGAGGCCTGCGAAAACGAACCAAGCGGAGCGCGAAGCCCCGATCATCCCTGCGCGAAAAGGAGTTTCACTATCAATTTGCGCACTGCCAAAGTTAGCCGCTAAATCAGTCCCCCAGCGCAGCATCATACCTGAGGAAATATCGCTGCGAAAATTACCAACGTTCACTTCGCCAATCGCAGACAGTTCCCAAGCATAGTGCGGATCGTAGGCGGTGCGATAGAGATTGAAGTGACTAAGATAACCAATACTACCGGCGATTTTATCGTCTATTTGGTAATCCCAGCCGTTAGGATCGCCAGACTTAGTGATGCTGTGAACGATTTTTTGCGCTTGTTCGGATAACGCGCTATCTCCAGTGGTACCTATCGTTAGATTAAATCGTTGTGCTTGCTGGGGATGTAAACTGATGTAATTAAACTCGCTGTGTAAAAATCCCGCATAAGGACGTTCATTCGGGGCAGGGGTATATTGCTCAATATCAGAAGGCGTCCACATTTTATGACCAATCATCACCTCCCATTTATCGATACTTGAGGCTCCCCAGAGTGAAAGACTGAATGGCTTGGCAAACCAATAGGGGGTAATCGGTCTTGAGGTATAGGAAAGAAAAAGCCCACTGGTGTATTCCCTATCCATGCCATAAACACCGTCATTATCGACTTTGAGGGAAAGGGTCGATTGGGTGGATGACCACACAAATGGAGCAAAAAGAATCAGCGGGAGTACACGTAATAATGTTAAAGCCATACGTTTTTCGTTGTCCGTAGTAAATACAAGAGTAGGTCAGAGATGGGCATGCCTATCATTCAGATCCATTAGACCCTAGTGTAACGCTTATTTTTCAGTAGGTAAGCAGATTTTTTCATGTAGCGATAGATGATGTGATATTGCAACGATTTATGCCATGCAAAAGAAAACCTCGCTCAGAGAGCGAGGTTTTTGATTAATATCGATCGATTGTCCGAATAACTTACAGTGATTCAGTAAACGTACGCGCGATAACGTCTTGCTGTTGCTCTGTCGTTAACGAGTTAAAACGTACCGCATAGCCAGACACACGAATAGTCAACTGTGGGTATTTCTCTGGGTGTTTAACCGCATCAAGTAACGTGTCACGGTTAAGCACGTTAACGTTCAAATGCTGACCGCCTTCAATGCCTGATTCGTGATGGAAGTAACCATCCATCAAACCAGCAAGATTGGCACGTTGTGAATCCTGATCTTTACCTAGTGCATTTGGCACGATAGAGAAAGTATAAGAAATCCCATCTTTTGCATCAGCAAATGGCAGTTTACCAACCGAAGTCAATGAAGCTACCGCCCCTTTTTCATCACGGCCGTGCATTGGGTTAGCACCTGGAGCGAATGGCGCGCCAGCACGACGACCATCAGGTGTGTTACCCGTTTTCTTACCATAAACCACGTTAGAGGTGATGGTTAAGATAGACTGAGTCGGAATCGCATCACGGTAAGTTTTTAGTTTACGAATTTTGTTCATAAACACAGAAACGAGTTCGCAAGCAATATCATCAACGCGTGAGTCATTGTTACCAAATTTAGGATAGTCACCCTCGATTTCGAAGTCGATAGCAATACCATCTTCATCACGAATCGGTTTCACTTTCGCGTATTTCACGGCAGACAAGGAGTCGGCAGCAACAGATAGACCAGCAATACCACAAGCCATAGTACGGCGTACATCGCGGTCATGCAGCGCCATAAGTGCCGCTTCATAGCTGTACTTATCGTGCATGTAGTGGATAGCGTTCAATGAGGTGACATATTGTTTAGCTAACCAATCCATGAAGTGGTCCATCTTGTCCCATAGCTCATCATAGTCAAGATACTCACCAGTGATCTTGTCCATTTTAGGACCGACTTGGATTTTCAGTTTCTCATCGACACCACCGTTAATGGTGTAAAGCATGGTTTTCGCTAAGTTAGCGCGAGCACCAAAGAATTGCATTTGTTTACCGACGATCATTGGCGATACACAACAAGCGATTGCGTAATCATCAGAGTCCATGTCTGGGCGCATCAAGTCATCGTTTTCGTACTGAATCGATGAAGTATCGATCGATACTTTGGCGCAGAAACGTTTGAAACCATCAGGCAGTTTTTCAGACCAAAGCACAGTGATGTTTGGCTCTGGAGATGGTCCCATAGTGTATAGGCTGTTTAGGAAACGGAAGTTAGTACGAGTGACTAGCGTACGGCCGTCAAGACCCATACCACCCATAGATTCGGTTGCCCAAATTGGGTCGCCAGAGAAGAGTTCATCGTATTCAGGGGTACGAAGGAAGCGAACCATACGTAGTTTCATCACGAAATGGTCAATCATCTCTTGAGCTTGAGCTTCAGTGATTTTACCTGCTTTCATATCGCGTTCGATATAGACGTCAAGGAACGTAGAGGTACGACCTAGAGACATCGCTGCGCCGTTTTGAGATTTAACAGCGGCAAGGTAGCCGAAGTAAGTCCACTGAATGGCTTCTTGCGCGGTCTCTGCTGGGCGAGAGATATCGAAACCATATTTTGCTGCCATTTTTTTCATCTGGCCAAGCGCACGGTGTTGCTCTGCAATTTCTTCACGAAGTTGCATGGTCATATGCAGATCTTCGCCATTTTCAAATTTCTCTTGCAGCGAAGTGAACTGAGCCAGTTTATCTTGCATTAAGAAGTCAATACCGTACAACGCAACGCGGCGATAGTCACCGATAATACGACCACGGCCATAAGCATCAGGAAGACCAGTCAATACCCCTGATTTACGGCAGGCTAAGATTTCTGGAGTGTAAATATCGAACACGCCAGCATTGTGCGTTTTGCGGTATTCGGTATAGATTTTTTTAACTTGAGGATCAAGCTCACGATCGTAGGCTTTGCATGAGCTTTCAACCATACGGATACCACCGTTAGGGATCAGTGCACGCTTAAGAGGCTTCTCAGTTTGAAGACCAACGATAGTCTCTAGATCTTTGTTAATGTAACCTGCATCGTGAGCAGTGATGGTAGAGATAACAGAAGTGTCAAAATCAACAGGCGCATGAGTTGCGTTTTCCTGTTTAATGCCTTCCATTACTTGTGCCCAAAGCTTATTGGTTGCTTCAGTACCTTCAGAAACTAGGAAAGATTCATCACCTTCATACGGTGTGTAGTTCTTTTGAATAAAATCACGAACGTTAACTTCATTTTGCCAGTTACCTGCAGCAAAACCTTCCCAAGCTTTAGCAAATTGCTCTGCCATGACATACCTACCTTTATATAGTAGAAAAAACACGTACTGTTTCGCCGTTGAGCCAGCTATCTTGTGTCACACAAGAGGCAGTACACTCTATGAATAACCTTATTTATCGTTAAACCGATATACTCATCTGTTTGAGTATAAATAGGATTACTCGTTCCCTTTAATAACCAATGTAAGCTAAAAAAAAATTGCAAACCTTAAACTAAATCAATAAAACTTCAAAAATTCAGATAAAGTTTGGGTAGTGTTTAAACACTACCCAAGGTACTACCAAGACTTGTGAATCATTGTAGACTCAATTTTGGTATCTTGCTTAATGTAGCCATGCCTTAAGACCGTATTGGCTCTCAAGCATACCGACCGCTAGCATAGCGACTAAACAGATAATTAATACCCCACAAGGAATGATAATTTTATCGATGAAAGATAAGCGTGAGGCGCGTTCTTTATCACCGATGAAACCATTATTATCCAAAAACATGGTTAATGCCCAAGCCAATACCGGATTGACGACCGCAGAACCAAAGATACAGATCCCCGCTGCCTGTGCATCTTTGGTATTTCTGACCATTTGCATGCCTGCTTCTAGTAGTGGAAGAAAGACGCCGACTAATAGTGCAATACGCATAACGGGTGGCCATACCGCAACATCCATTGGGAAGCCAAGAATCGCGACGATAATACACAATGAACCCAATAAAATCGCGCCTGCTGGGATCGGACGTTTCGCGATGGCTGCCGGGATCATATAGGTTCCCCAAGACGATGTAATGTTACCACCACCAACGGCTGTACCGACCATTTGACGAACCGAGCACATGGTCATCGTGTCATCCACATCCATTAAGACTTTTTCTGTTTTACGCGGATAGTTAAGCTCTTGGAAAATTCGATGGCCTAAGAAGTCCGGTGACCACATTGCCACAGCAAGGATGGCGAAAGGTAGCGAAGCAATAAAGTGCTCTAAGTTAGGTAAACCAAGCATCCAGCCTTGTTCGGTTGAGCCCCACCAGTAAACAGGATTTAAATTTGGTAGCCCCATTTCAGTTTGAAAGGTTAAATCAAAGCCTGCCCCGAGTGCTAAAGCAATCAGTAAACCAGAAAAAGCACAGATAGGAATGGCTAACCAGCGTTTACCGTATTTAGCTAAAAGTGCATAGATAACAATGTTAATGCCCAATACGATTAAACCGATATAACCAAGGCTACCCGCTTCGATAGTCGCAGATTCCAAACCGGTTGCCCAGGTCTGAATGGAGCCAATTTGACTCATCGCACCGGTAAAACCGAGGAAGATTAATAGTCCGCCAGCGGTGCCTTCCGATGTCAGGTTGACCAGCTTAGAGCCACCTTTAAAGTAGCTGAGTAATAGACCAAATACCCCCAATAAAATGGCTAAAGCAAGTGGGTGAGCACCTGCTAGGGCGATGGTAGCAATGAGGGGGATCATTGGACCGTGGTTGCCAGCAAGGTTAGCGCGCGGATTAAAAAATCCAGAAGAAAGAATACAGAACAAAAGCGCGGGGATCAGCATTTCAACCCGAGCGACCTCAATCGCAAACTCTTTACCCAGTTCGATATGATCCCAAGCGGCGGTTAATCCTTCGGCCCAAGACATCATTACCGCAGAGTACATGGCTATAATACCAATGGTTCCAGCGAGAGCTGGGACCAAATCTTCCCATTCAAAGCGGAAGTCACGACCAGGAAGGTTCAACGCGAAGCGACGAGGCTTCATGATTTGCAGTTCATGGTCTAGATAATCGGAGCGGCTAGCAAACTCAGATGATGGACGATGCAGTTCTTGATAACTCTTCGTCTCGATGTCTGAACGCTCTTGATTGATGACGTCTGACATAGATTCCTCATATTAATAAAGTTAATAATTCTGGTTGAATTCAATGTAACTGGCGATTGGGAAAGCGATTATTTGCGTAGTGATAACGTTAGTTTTGTTATGCCATTGTGTTAACTAACATTATGACTATAGAGCATTATTAATCTTTTTATTTGTTGGCGAGTTTAACGTGCTAATCGACTAGGATGATTGATCTTGATCACTTTAAGATATTATATGAAATAAAACTACATAAAATCCCAAAAATCAGCCACATAGTGCCTACTTGTTTGAAATGTTTTTACACAAAATAGAATTTGCAACATAGCTTAAAATCATGGGTGTGATGCTTCGATACGGCCTGTGGGTTGAGAAATAGTATTGAAAATGCGCTTATCATTAAATGAAAACTGTTAACAAAGAGGGACTCAGGACACAAAAAAGCGGTTTCTGTTAACAAAAAACACACTTATCCAGATGGGTGATTTTCACTGCTGGTGGTTTTTTATTCCTAAATATGATTTTTCAATGGCTTTATTTGACTTTAAATGCATATAAATAAAATAAAAATCCAAATTACCTATAGTTAACAATTTGTTGCGTGCTCGCAATTTGAATGCTAGTTTGTACCAAAAATGAGCAGGATTGCTCAGTGTTGATTCATGACAGGGAGCGAAAGCGCATGAATGATGTACCCGCGCTGGATATAAAAAATCTCCACAAAGCCTTTGGACAAAATGAGGTGTTAAAAGGCATTTCATTACAAGCTCACAAAGGGGATGTGATCTCGATTATTGGCTCATCGGGATCAGGAAAAAGTACCTTTCTACGCTGTATCAATCTTCTGGAAATACCGACTTCCGGTGAAATTTGGGTGAACAATGAATTAATCCAAATGAAAACTAACCGACAAGGCGCATCATTACCCGTTAGTGAAAAGCAAGTGCAACGAATTCGTTCGCGCCTTGCCATGGTGTTTCAAGGCTTTAATCTCTGGTCACATATGACGGTATTAGAAAATGTGATTGAAGCTCCCATTCATGTTCTGGGGTTCGGTAAAGATCAAGCCATCGCGAGTGCAGAAAAACTGCTCAAAAAAGTCGGGTTATATGAACGCCGTGATTATTACCCCGGTCATTTATCTGGCGGTCAGCAGCAACGCGCAGCGATTGCTCGAGCTTTAGCCGTTGAACCAGAAGTATTACTGTTTGATGAACCCACATCGGCATTGGATCCGGAGCTTGTCGGCGAAGTGCTTGGGGTGATGAAAGATTTAGCGCAAGAAGGCAGAACCATGTTGGTTGTCACCCATGAAATGGCCTTTGCGCGAGATGTTTCTAATCATGTGCTGTTTTTGCATCAAGGTGTGGTTGAAGAGCAAGGCGATCCTCGCCAATTGTTTACTCAGCCAAACTCTCCTCGGTTAAAGCAATTTATCTCATCGATTTATTAAACGCTGAGGGTATCGCGCTACCTTGGTTAACCCCTTGGTTTGAACGGTAACTCAGATAGGGATTTCAACGTGTTATATCGTCACTGTTTCTTAATCCTCCTTGAGGAGAAAAAGAGCAGGGCAACCATACCATCACAGGAGTAGGGAAATGAAAAAGTGGTTATTAATCGTAGCGATAGCAGCCTCAGCATTGTCGGGTATTGCGCAAGCGAAAGAATGGAAAACGGTGCGTTTTGGCATTGAAGGCGCTTATCCTCCTTTTAGTTGGACAGAGGCGGATGGCTCACTGCGTGGGTTTGATGTGGACATGGCTAATGCGCTTTGTGCTGAAATGCAAGTGGAATGCGTGATTATTCCACAAGATTGGGATGGCATCATTCCGTCACTATTGGCTCGTCGTTACGATGCCATTATTGCGGCGATGTCCATTACTGAAGAGCGTAAAAAACGTGTTGATTTTACAAAGAAATACGCACAAATCCCGAATCGTTTCATTGCTAAAAAAGACGCTAATCTTGATTTTACGCCAGAAGGCCTAAAAGGGGTACGTATCGGTGTCCAACGAGCCACCACGCATGATAAATACCTAACCGATAACTATGGTCGTTCAGTCAATATCGTTCGATATGGATCATTTGATGATGCGTATCTTGATTTAGCGAATGGGCGAATCGCAGCGGTATTGGGTGATGCCTCTGCGCTAGAAGAAGGGATGCTTAATCGACCAGGAGGCGACGGTTATGAGTTTGTCGGACCTTCATTAACCGATCCTAAATGGTTTGGAGAAGGGATGGGGATTGCAGTTCGTAAACAAGATAAAGCCCTAACCGAACAACTTAACCGTGCGATAGCGTCGCTGCGAGAAAAAGGTATTTATCAACAAATCGCGGCACAATACTTTAGTTATGATGTGTATGGTGAGTAACCACGAAAACCTACGTAATTGGGGGTGAATTCGCCCCCATATTTTGAGCAAGGAAGGCGTAAATGCTCGATCTTCAAGGATATGAAACGGCTATTTTGCAAGGCGCGTGGCTGACGATTCAAGTGGCATTATGGTCATTGTTATTGGCGATGATATTGGGCATGCTCGGTGCATTAGCTAAGTTAGCGCCATACCGTTTTGCAAGAAGTATTGCCACATTGTACACCACGGTAGTCAGAGGTATCCCCGATTTAGTCTTAATGATGCTGATTTTCTTTGGTGGGCAAATCTTATTAAATAACAGTTTATTTGCCATCAATGAATGGCTTAATTCACTCTTATTATCACGCAATCCCGATCATCGGTGGGTCTCTTACCTACCGGACTATATCAATGTCAGCCCATTTATTGCAGGAGTGTTGACGATAGGATTCATCTTTGGGGCTTACATGGCAGAGACCTTTCGCGGCGCGATGATGGCGGTTGATAAAGGTCAGCTAGAAGCGGCTAAAGCCTATGGTATGAGCGGGTTGCTCACTTTTCGCCGAATTCTGTTGCCGCAGATGATACGACATGCACTGCCTGGTTTTGGTAATAACTGGTTAGTGTTGTTAAAAACCACTGCATTGGTCTCGATTATTGGTTTAGAAGACATGGTTCGAGTCAGTTCATTAGCCGCCGGTTCAACGCAAATGCCTTTTACTTTCTATTTATCTGTTGCCTTGATTTTCCTATTTTTCACCAGCGTTTCCACCGGATTACTGAAGTGGGTTGAGCGTAAATTTACTATTCAAACGAGGTAGCGATGGATTTTTCAGTCATTTTACAAAGCTTACCTCTGTATTTTTCTGGCTTATGGACCACCGTTTGGTTGGTGGGGTTATCTTTAGTGATCGGCTTAGCTGTGGCTATTCCCTTAGCGATTGCTCGTAATAGCTCACTGTGGGTGATATGGCTACCTGCTTGGTGTTATATCTATTTCTTTCGTGGCACTCCACTGTTAGTGCAGCTGTATTTGATCTATTACGGTATGGATCAATTCTTCCCAGTGAAGGATACCTGGTGGGAACATGCTTGGTTCTGTGCTTTGGTGGCCTTTATTTTAAACACTTCCGCTTATACTGCCGAGATTATCCGTGGCGCGATTAATGGTCTATCGAAAGGGGAAATTGAAGCGGCAAAAGCTTATGGCATGAGTCCATGGTTGACCTATCGGCGGATTGTTTTACCCAGTGCATTACGTCGGGCGCTCCCTGCGTACAGTAATGAGGTCATTTTTATGCTACACGGCAGCGCAGTGGCCGGTATTGTGACGATACTTGATCTTACGGGGACGGCTCGTTTAGTCAGCTCTCGCTACTATGCGCCTTTTGAAGCGTTTTTAGTCGCTGGACTGTTTTATTTATTGCTGACATTTTTGATTCTATGGTGCTTCAAGCGTGCCGAAAAACGTTTCTTGGCTTATTTAAGGCCGATCAGTTAGCACTAAATAAATGTTGATATAGGCTTTTCGTCGATCAGATGCTCTACTGTCCAGAGGATA
Source organism: Vibrio sp. A11 (assembly GCF_013048705.1). Lineage (NCBI taxonomy): Bacteria > Pseudomonadati > Pseudomonadota > Gammaproteobacteria > Vibrionales > Vibrionaceae > Vibrio > Vibrio sp. A11. Next base: position 247,662 of record NZ_VHSI01000004.1, read on the forward strand.
ATGTACTCGGTGACTGTTAATAGCTAATAGCAAATCACCGAGTAAATGATTAATTACGCTTAAATACTGCCCAAATCGGCGCATGATCAGAGGGCTTTTCAATCGCTCGCAGTGGGTAATCAATATCGGATTCAACGCAGTCTATAGCGAGTGAAGGTGTCGCGAGAATGGTATCAATACGCAGGCCACGGTTATCATCAAATCCTCTAGAGCGGTAATCAAACCACGAAAATTTATCTTCAACGCTGGGATGAAGTTTACGGAAAGTATCTTCTAATCCCCAATCCAGTAAGCGTTGTAGCCATTGACGCTCTTCCGGTTGGAAAGAGCATTTCCCTGTTTTTAGCCAACGTTGACGGTTCACTTCACCAATACCAATGTCTAAATCGATAGGGCTGATGTTAATGTCACCCATCACAATGATCGCTTCATCTGGTGTGTGATAGTCGGTGAGATAATTCATTAAATCTTGATAAAATTGACGCTTATAAGGGAACTTGGTTTCGTGATGAATATTATCTCCTTGTGGGAAATAACCGTTCAATACCGTTACTTTATCGCCATTCTCATCAAGAAAGGTGCCGATAATCATTCGTTTCTGGTGGTCGTCATTATCCGTTGGAAAGCCTTTTTGCACTTCCAGTGGCGCTTTTTTACATAGCAATGCCACGCCGTAATGGGCTTTCTGGCCGTGAAAATAGACGTGATAACCCATCGCTTCCACCGCTTGGACAGGAAATGCTTCATCGTGCACTTTGATTTCTTGCAAGCCGATAATATCGGGTTGATGTTTATCAATTAGGGCTTGCAGCTGATGCAGTCTTGCTCGTAATCCATTGATATTAAAACTGACAATTTTCATTTATCTTCCTTTAATTTGCTTTCAAGGTCGCGTTTTACGTAATCGAGAGCGAGTAAGGCAGTACGTGGATCCACCTGATTCGATTCGAGAAGATAGATAAGATCGACGGCCAACTTAATTTCATCGGGCGCATCATCTAAAGTCGGGAGAGGGGACATATCTCGTTCTCATCGTTCTATTGTGAGCCGTTATTCTGCAGGTTAATCAGTTGTGCTTCAATGATCGCTTTCGCTTGTTGGCAACGGTTAAGACGCTGTTTGGCTAAAAATAGCGCTTGTTGTGCCTGTGGATAGTAGCGTGCTGAGGTTTGTTCAAGTTGATATTGTCGGTTAAGCACTAACGTCAATAGACGCTGCTCCCATCGTTGATGCTGGATTAACTGTTCGGCTAATTGAGATTCACTCATATCCTTAGCTAAAGTAGGATGTTCGCTATCTAGCCCATCGCGTTGCAAACTATTCTCCCATTCGTCCACCACGCGTTGCAACGCCTCTAATTGAGCACATAAACGATCGCTTAGGTGTTTGACTTGCACCAGACAGGGGCTGGAGGCATGGCAAATGTGGTGTAATTGAGAGAGCGTCTGTTCCGCTTCATGCGCACACGACTTTAATGAGAAGACATTTTTTTTGAACAATTGATTATCAAACCAGCGCCTAGTGTGATGACGATATTGCGTGTCGATAAGCTCGGCGTGACGCATTAAGCGTTGCAGCCGTTTAGTCGCTGATCCGAACCGGTCATCGTTAGTGATAGGTTTACTGTGAGTCAATCGTTTAGAGCGAGCGGGGAATAACGGTTTCACCATGATTATTCAATAATTCGTTGAAAAGGGGGAAGCGCATCCAAAAGAGCTTTACCGTAGCGTTTAGAGACGATACGTCGGTCAAGCAGCACTACTCGGCCAGAATCACTTTCTTTACGCAATAATCGCCCCACGGCTTGAATTAATTTTTTACTCGCCTCAGGGACACTAATTTGCAAGAAGGGATTACCACCGCGTTGCTGAATATATTCAGCATGGGCTTGTTCAACGGGGGAGCTAGGCACAGCAAAAGGAATTTTGGTTATGATGACGTTTTGTAAAAGTTCACCCGGAAGGTCCAGTCCTTCCGAAAAGCTACCAGTACCAAAAAGGATGCTTGTTTTGCCGCATTGCACGAGCATTTTATGTTTATTGAGCAGCTCAGTTCTGGATGTTGTACCTTGCATTTGCCAATCCCAAGCTTTTTTTAGAAATTTTTTGCTGATTTTTTGCTCAACTTCTTTCATTTGCCAGTAAGAAGCAAACAGGACCAAATTGGCTTGATTAGGGACAATGTACTGATGAATCTTGTCGACGAGATGATCGGTATATTGTGCCGCTTGCGGCTCATAATCCATCTTAGGGATCAATAGCTTGGCTTGGTTTTGATAATCAAACGGAGATGATAAGGCTAAAAATCGTACGCCATCTTCTGGTTTTTCACTGATCCCAGCCTGACGACAAAAGAAACTGAATGAATTTAAGGCTCGCATCGTCGCAGAGACCAAAATGGCCCCAACACAGCGACTCCAAATTTGTTGATCCAACTGCCAACCAATTTCAAGAGGTGAGACATTAACAATATAGTCGCCTTCTCGTTCACTATGGATTGCTAACCAGCGTGCGAGTGGGGCTCCTTTTTCTCGTTTAGGCTCAGCCATTAATTGCCAAACTTGGGCGAGTTTTTCTAAACGTTGTAAGAAGAAACCTAATTCGGCGAGAACAGGCTCAGCTAAACGGCTGGCCAGTTCACCGTCTTTGACGCGTTCGGCGATTAAATCGGTAATTTTGCTCACGGCTTGGTTGGCTTTTTGAGAATGCAGCTTAAGCTCTTTAGCTTGTTCTTCAAGCCAGTTAGGCAGCTCACCATGTTCAAAACGCAGCACATTCTCTTCAAAAGCGCTGGAATCAAACTGATTTGGTAGTTGATTGAGGAGCGGGATCAGTTGTTGTAAGGCGTTACGCGCTTCATTTTCAAAGCGTGCGACTCGTTTGGCATCCGCTAGCGATATTGCGCGCGCGAGCGCTTGATTGAGCTTTTCTAACCAACTAACGCTGCCTTTCATACTGGCTGAGGCTGAGGCATGTTCACGGGCCACATGAGGCAGATGGTGCGCTTCGTCAAACACATAAATGGTATTTTCAGGTTCAGGAAGAATTACGCCTCCACCTAAGTCGGCATCGGCCATCACCAAGCTGTGATTGGCAATAATGACATCGGCTTTATCCATTGCTGATCGAGCTTTTTGAAAAGGGCAATCTCGATGAGCGGCGAAGCTACCATTACAACTGTGTTTATCACTGACAATGGTTGACCACACCAAATCAGAGATAGGACTTGGCCAACTGTCTCTATCGCCATCCCACTGACCGTTTTTTAGCTGCAGATACAGTGTTTGTAATTGTTCAATCTCTTTTGCTGCTGGTTTGGTTTCAAACATCGCTAACTGGTTGTCATCGTTACCACAAGCTGCCGCTAATTTTTCAGTACAGCAATAACGCTGTCTGCCCTTGGCGATCAGTAAAGAAAAGTTTTGATCGGTGATACGGCGATACAGCGGCAAATCTTTGTGCATTAGCTGTTCTTGCAAAGCCACGGTTGCGGTGGATATCACCACCTTACGTTGATTAAGCAGTGCAACGGGTATGACGGCCATTAGATAAGCGAGTGATTTACCAATCCCGGTTCCTGCTTCTGCGACGATCATGCGGGTTGAAGCGTGATATTGACCACAGAGAGTTTTAGCAATTTCTGCGACCAGAAAATTTTGTGCGCGACGAGGAATAAAATTATCCAACTGATGGTGCAGATTTTGGTAACTGGTACGAATCGATTGTTGAATTTTTGTGGTTAACATAACGGGACCTAAGTAGCAGGAGCCGGATAGTAACACAGCTTTTTAGATGAGCGGTGGGGAATTTTGTCGGATGAAATCGAAAATTTTGGAGCCATAAGCTCGATAATTGCCTGCTTTTAAATCAATTCTAGATCTTGCTCACAAAAAAAAACTGAACCTTCATACACTTAAGATGTTCAAGATGCATTTTGGTTTTTAAGCCTTTTTATTTTCTTAGTTTTGGTTTACTAATCTGAAAATTTCCTTTAATTTAGATTTAAGTTCTGATTATTGGTGTAATGTTAAACTATTTAACATTTATTATTAATTATGTTTTGCAGCTTTAACGCTTATCAATAGAACAAAATTTTTACTTAAGTTGTTGTTATTTAATTATTTATGTTGTTTTTATAAATATTTTTTTTCATATTTGACATGTGCCGTATTCTTTTGCAATCTAAAGCTCGAATTTAGTGGCGATGGTAACTAACCGCAGAGTTAGCCGACCATCTTCTAAAACTAAGGGAACCGAAACGGAATTCCCATACTAAGAAAAGGCAGTGGATTATTATGAAAAAAACTCTAGTCGCACTACTGGTTGCCTCAGCAGCAACGTCAGTAAACGCAGCAGATATCTATAAATCGGACGACGTGACTGTTGATTTCTACGGTCAACTTCGTCAGCACGTTGAGTTTACAAACAAAAAAGATGCAAACGGTAACAGTGTTGATCCTAAAATCGAGCAAGGCTCTTCACGTGTTGGGGTAAACCTAACTTACAAAGCTCTTGAAGAAGGTTTGGACGTTGTTGCTAAAGTTGAGTACCGTGTTGGTGAAAGCTGGGAATTGCGTCAGCACTACATCGGTATGAGTTCAGAGTACGGTGTAATGACCTACGGTAAACAGATCCCAATCTATGATGATGTTTACGGTGCGGAATATTCGTACCATTATGGTTTGGCGCCATATCGTGGTGGTCTGGATACTAAAGAAAACTTTTGGCAAAGCAGTGCAATTAAATACCAATTGGATCTAGACAATAGCTGGGTGAAAGCACAATACAACCTAGCTGAGAACAACACCAATGCTGAGTTGTTCGAGATCTATGCTGGTACCACTTATGATTCATGGGCTCTACATATTGGTGGCGCTTCAATGACTGACAAAGTTGGCGTGAAAAATGTTGAGTCAACTTACTTTGAAGCGACAGCTGAGTATCTACTAGGTAAAGGTAAAGTTGGTTTTACTTATGCTTATAACGAAGATAAGAACAAGCTGACTGATGGTAAAGTGAAATCTAATGGTTTCCACCTAGGTGCTAAGTACGAAGTTGCTCCAAAAACGTCGCTTTACGGCGGCGCACAATTTATCGACGGTAAGAATGATGCGGCTGACATTACTAACCTATACCTAGGTGCTGAGTATATGTTTGCTAAATGGGCACGTACTTATGTTGAATACGGTTTCAACGATACTGACAACGAGAAAAACGTAAGCAGCCTTGCTATCGGTGCTCGTGTTTACTGGTAATTCATAACGTTATCGTTACTATAAGCCCAGCATAGCTGGGCTTTTTTAATGTTTTTATGGGAGAAACGATTGTAATGACGATTTATATCAATCTAATCTGGCGGGGATGCTTACTGGTTTGCAGTATGGTTAGTCTGGCTCATGCGCAAGTGCAATTGGTGGTGCCTGAGGCGATTAACTTATCCGTAGTTAATTTAGAAAAACCGCGGCTCGAAGGTGGGCTATTTAGCAGCAATAAAACGCTGATTTTGCCTAATGGGACGCATCAAATCGCTTTTCGTTACTCCCAGCCATTTGTGAATCGCGATACGGTAGAGGCGGTCAGCAGTGAATTAGTCATATTGAAGTTTAATGCTGAAAATCAAAAGCTAACTTTTCAGTTACCCGATTATCGCAACGCCCAGCAAGCGCGAAGAGAGATTGATCACTTTACTTGGCAATTGATTGATACTACCAACCAACGGCCAGTTGAACAGACCAGTGACATTATCGCCATCAGCGGCTTTGTACTCGGACAAAATTTTATTGATAATGTGATAGAATACAATAAACAATCCGGCAAAGCGTCAATTAGCATGAGCTATCTGACGGTGGATAATCACGCTAAATCGATACCTAGTCACTCTCAGCCGCTTCCGACTGCCGATGAAGACTCTCTTGTCAGTCAACTGCAACAGCTCTATTTGCAAGCGAATCAGCAGCAGAAAGCCGTCTTTCGTCAATGGATCAGTCAGCAAGAGTAATTGGGAAGACTGAAAAACAATTTACCCACAGCATTGCTTGAGTTTTTTACCGCTCCCACAGGGACATGGCTCATTACGTCCGACTTTATTGTGCTTTGGAAAGATGCCGTCAATGTAGAACCACTGCTTCTTTTCCCTCACAAAACGTGATTGTTCTTCTAGGCAAAGCGTTTGCTGCTGATCAATAAAGAAGGCTTTAAAGTGTACAAAGCCTTCGTTGGGATTATTCCCCAACCACGTTCGTACGACGTCTAATCCTGTCCATTGGCTATTGATTGAATCTGCGATGGCATCTCGCTGAAGCTCGGCGTCACAAGAGGGGTGATAAGTATTGATGACAAAATCGACTAAACCTAATACATGGGCACTATAGCGAGCTCGCATTAATTGCTCTGGAGTCTGTGCATTAGTAGGATCAGAATGAATCGGTTGGCAGCATTTGGCATATTCAACTTGGCGTTGACAATAGCAGATATCCATAAAATAAAACCATCATAGAAAAATAATCAACGAAGTTTAAGGATAATGGAGATAGCTGTCTACTGATGGCTATTGAACAAATCTGCAGTCCAATGAACGGCTTGATGATAACAATCACTGATGGTTTGTTCAGGTAATGAGAGCTGGTGAGCAAGGTCGTTCACGGTTTGCCATTCGGCTTGTTCATACGCTTTAATCAGTTGCAATACCTTACCTAACTGACCTGACCCTGAAACAATCGCGTCTTTGACTTGCTGTTCAATCGGCATCTCTTCAATAATATCTGCCAAGGGTTGATCGAGTAAGCCATCAATCAGTGAAAACATTCCTGTTAGGAAAGCATTACCTGATTGGTCGGCATTGGCAATATTGAGAGACAATAATTCACAATAACGAGCTCGCTGAATGGATAAACCATACAGTGCATCAGGCTTATCTTTATGAGTGGAGGCAATCGCGACTAAAGAGACAAAGCGACGTAATCTTGTCTCACCCAGATAAACTAGGGCTTGTTTAAAGGAGCGTATTTTTGAGCTCACCATGACCGAAGAATTGACAAAGGTCAGCAATTTATACGAGAGCGTCAAATCTTTACTGATTAATCTTCCTAACTCTTGATAGTTAATCTCTTCCTTGGCAATTTCTTTGCATAGTTGCACGATGGTTAAAAATGCGGGTTCCAGTGCTTTTCGTTGAATTAACGCTGGCTGACTAAAGAAATAACCTTGGAAGTAACAAAACCCTGCTTGTTTTGCTAGCTCAAACTCTTGATAAGTTTCAACTTTCTCGGCTAAAAATTGAATATTATATTTTTGATTTTTTTTAATAAATAGGCGTGCTTTTTCAATAGGAACAGTATGAATATCAAATTTTATAATGTGGACATGAGGTAAAAAAGCTGCCCACTCTTTACTGGGTACAAAATCATCGAGGGCAATAGTATAACCGAGCTTTTTGAGCTCAATGATCGCATTAAGGAGTTCCTCGGTGGGTGTACAGCCTTCCAGTACCTCGATAACTAAGTTACTGGAAGGAAATAGGGTTGGTACGAGGTTAATTAAGCTTTGATAAGGAAAATTAACAAATTCCCATAATTTCCCGGCACGATATTGTACTGACCAAAAGTGGTCTGATAACAATCGGCTGGTGGCAAGTTCAGCATCGATTTGTGGGAAGGTATTGTTAGGACCATCACGAAACAGTAGTTCATAACCGACGGTGTTACGATCTCGATCTAAAATCGGTTGCCTAGCAATATAGGAATACTTCAATAGCGTGCCCTTCTTTATTATCTATCCGTTGTCTATCGTCTTAACGTACCACCATTAATAGTAGTACGTCTGTTAAGCTAACCCAATGGATGCTCTTGAAAAGAGTCTTTGATTATTGAAAGCTAATCAACCCTTGTGATGAAAGGGAGCGTTTCTAAAGCGTAGCCTTGTGGAGAATAGCGCAGTACCGATCCTTGATGATGCCAATCGCCAAGAACGATCCGGATTTTTGTCCCATCTTTATCGATATGATGAATGGCTGGTCGATGGGTATGACCATGGATCATCAGCGCCACTTGATGTTTGTTCATTACATTGACCACCTCGCTAGGGGTGACATCCATGATCTCCATGGCTTTATGAACTTTATCGCTGCGAATATCGGTTTGTACACGGCGAACAATACGTTTTTTTAAGCAATAAGGGAGTCGGTTAAATACCCATTGTAGCCAAGGTTGATGGACTTTTTCACGGTAGGCTAAATAACGAACATCTTCGGTGCATAAGGTATCACCATGTAATACCACCGCGGATGTGCCGTACAAGTTGATCCGTGCCTCTTGCTCAAGTAAGGTCACGCCAGTGTCTTTAGCAAAACGTTTACCCACTAAAAAGTCGCGATTACCATGGATGAAGTAACACGGTACACCAGCAGACGTCAGTTGTTGAAACTCTTGTTTAATTTGCTGACTAAAAGGGGTGGGATCATCATCTCCGATCCAAAAGTCGAATAAATCCCCCAATACGTAGAGAGCATCGGCTTGTATGGCGTCCTTGCGCATAAACTGAATGAAACAATCCGTAATATCGGGGCGCGAAGGGGTCAGATGAAGATCTGAGATAAACAGTGTGTGCATAAGGCCGTTAATGGAGCGCAGCCGCGCTCCATCCATTGATTATTCTGCGATAGTGGTATGAGTAATCACTACTTCATCCAGTGGGACGTCTTGATGCATGCCATAAGAACCGGTACTAACGGTTTTGATCTTATTAACAATATCCATACCTTCAATCACTTCACCAAAGACGCAGTATCCCCAGCCGTCACGACTTTCAGATTTAAAATCAAGGAAAGTGTTGTCATTGACGTTGATAAAGAATTGCGAGCTGGCTGAATGTGGATCCATGGTACGTGCCATTGCCAGTGTGCCTGTTTTATTGCTTAACCCATTGTTTGCTTCATTACGGATTGGCGCACGAGTGGCTTTTTCTCGGAGACCAGAAGTCATACCACCACCTTGGATCATAAAGCCATCAATCACACGATGAAAAAGCGTGTTATCGTAAAAACCATCACGACAGTATTGCAAAAAGTTAGCACTGGTTTCAGGGGCTTTCTCGGTATTCAGTTGAATTTTTACGTCACCAAAATTGGTATGTAGGGTGATCATAGCTATTACCTTTACTTGTTTTGTATGAATGGCTGATTTTAGCCTAACTTTTTGCGCATTCAAAACACCAAATGGATGACCTAGTGATAATAGAGTTGTTATACTCGTTCATCATTTTAGTAATTAACGGTAAGTAGATAGAGATCATGCTGAAGATTTATAACTCACTCACAAGACAGAAAGAGGAATTCAAACCCATTACAGCCGGAAAAGTTGGCATGTATGTCTGTGGAGTCACCATATACGATCTCTGTCATATTGGTCACGGTCGTACCTTTGTCTCTTTTGATGTGGTATCACGCTACTTACGCTATTTGGGTTATGATTTAACTTTCGTGCGCAACATTACTGATATTGATGACAAAATCATTAAACGTGCCGCTGAGAATGAAGAATCTTGTGACTCGTTGACGGAACGACTTATTCAAGAGATGTACACCGATTTTGATGCGCTCAATATATTGCGTCCTGATGTAGAACCACGTGCCACGGCTTATATTGAAGAAATCATTGCTTTGGTAGAACGGCTAATTGATCGCGGTTTTGCTTATGTTGCAGACAATGGCGATGTTATGTTTGAAGTCAGCAAATTTAAAGAGTATGGCCGACTCTCCAAGCAAGATTTAACCCAACTGCAGGCCGGTGCTCGCGTTGATATTGAGACTGCAAAACGTAGCCCACTCGATTTTGTATTATGGAAGATGTCTAAGCCGGGTGAACCCACGTGGCAATCCCCATGGGGGCCTGGACGTCCTGGTTGGCATATTGAGTGTTCAGCGATGAATTCTTCTATCTTGGGTAATCACTTTGATATCCATGGTGGTGGCTCGGATCTACAGTTTCCTCATCATGAAAATGAAATTGCCCAATCTTGCTGCGCTCATGATACCCAGTATGTGAATACTTGGATGCACAGTGGCATGGTGATGGTAGACAGAGAAAAAATGTCAAAATCGCTGGGTAATTTCTTTACCATTCGTGATGTGTTGCAACATTATGATCCAGAAACCGTACGTTATTTCTTAATGTCTGGGCATTATCGTAGCCAATTAAATTACAGTGAAGAAAACCTCACTCAAGCTCGAGCGTCTTTAGAGCGTCTCTATACTGCCTTGCGTGGTTTGGATATGACGGTCGCAGCGGCTGGTGGTGAAGAGTATGTCAGCCGCTTTACCAGCGCGATGAATGATGATTTTAATACCCCAGAGGCCTACTCGGTCTTATTTGATATGGCACGTGAAGTTAACCGACTTAAAACAGAAGATATGCTTCAGGCGAGTGCTTTAGGGGCATTAATGCGCGAGTTAGCGGATGTGATTGGTATTCTATACCAAGAGCCAGAACGCTTTTTGCAAAGTTCGGTTGCAAATGATGACCAAGCCGAGGAAATCGAAGCGTTGATCAAACTGCGTAATGACTCACGCGCGAATAAAGATTGGGCTAATGCGGATCTTGCTCGTCACAAGCTGACAGAGATGGGCATTATTTTAGAGGATGGTCCGAACGGAACCACTTGGCGACGCAAATAAGCGAACCATGTCTACGACACAGCGGGTTTATGGCCCGCTGTATTCTTTTCTGCTGAGTATTATCTTTTTATCTAACGTGGCGAGTGATGAATGACACTTTATGCCTTGTCCACGATATTTTTAGCTATGTTAATGGTTTATCTTCACGGACTAGTGATAATCACACGTTGTTTAAGTCGTTCAACTAGGAATAAAACATGTCAATAATTCTGGGCATCGATCCCGGATCACGCATTACTGGTTATGGCGTTATTCGTCAACAAGGCCGTCAGCTTATTTATCTTGGTAGTGGTTGTATTCGTACCTCAGAGCAGGAGTTTCCTTTACGACTCAAACAAATTTACGCTGGAGTGAGTGAAATCATCACTCAATTTCAGCCAGATGCTTTTGCTATTGAACAAGTATTTATGGCGAAAAATGCCGATTCAGCGTTAAAACTGGGTCAAGCTCGTGGTAGTGCCATTGTCGCCGCCGTGAATGCTGATTTACCCGTTTATGAATACGCGGCGCGCTTGATTAAACAAGCGGTAGTTGGGACAGGGGGGGCGGATAAAACTCAGGTCCAGCATATGGTGCAACAAATGTTAAAATTACCAGCAAAGCCTCAAGCGGATGCCGCGGATGCGTTAGGGGTTGCTATCTGCCATGCCAACACCAATAAAACGTTATTGGCTTTAGCTGGTAAAGCCACCCATGCTCGGCGTGGACGTTATCGCTGAGTTTAACTGGCTATCCATCCAGTTATTTATTATTATCTAACTCATTCTCTCCTAGTTATCAGCAAGGAAATTCCAGTGATTGGACGTCTGCGTGGCCTATTAATAGAAAAACAACCTCCGCAAATCGTGATTGAAGTCAATGGCGTTGGTTATGAAGTACAAATGCCGATGAGTTGTTTTTATGAACTGCCGAACATTAATGAAGAAGCGATCATCTACACGCATTTTGTGGTCCGCGAAGATGCCCAACTTTTGTATGGTTTTAATACGGTGAGCGAGCGGGCTTTATTTCGAGAAGTGATCAAAGCCAATGGGGTTGGTCCGAAGATGGGACTGGGGATTTTATCCGGTATGACGGCAAGCCAGTTTGTGGCTTGCGTTGAACGTGAGGATATCTCAACCTTGATTAAACTGCCTGGAGTAGGTAAAAAAACCGCCGAACGATTATTAGTTGAGATGAAAGACCGTCTTAAAGGCTGGGGAAGCGGCGACTTATTTACCCCAGCGACGGATGCTGCACCATTAGATCATTCCCCTGTAACTGCAGAGCAAAATGCTCAAGAAGAGGCGATCAGTGCCTTACTTTCTTTAGGTTATAAACCCGTCCAAGCCTCTAAAGTGGTTTCTCAAATGGCAAAACCGGGAATGACCAGTGAGCAATTAATTAGAGAAGCATTAAAATCAATGGTCTGATGATGATAGGTTTATTGTCTGCTTGGCTGCAGCGTCTCACTTACCACCTTAAACTATGCTAATTAATACTGACTCTGTCGCCCTTATCATTACACCATGGGAATCTCTGTTATGATCGAAGCCGATCGCCTTATTGCCCCAATCAGTCCTGCTTTTAAAGAGGAAGAAGTGATAGATCGGGCTATTCGACCGAAAAAACTTGCCGACTATCAAGGACAAGATCATGTTCGTGATCAAATGGAAATTTTTATCCAAGCGGCACAAAAACGCAGTGAACCTCTCGATCACTTATTAATTTTTGGTCCTCCTGGACTGGGTAAAACTACGTTAGCTAATATTGTCGCTAACGAAATGGACGTGAATATTCGTACTACCTCAGGTCCAGTATTGGAAAAAGCCGGTGATCTTGCCGCGTTGCTGACCAATTTGGATGAAAATGATGTCCTATTTATTGATGAAATTCATCGTCTGAGTCCAATGATCGAAGAAGTACTCTATCCTGCCATGGAAGATTACCAATTAGATATTATGATCGGTGAAGGTCCTGCTGCTCGGTCAATTAAAATCGATTTGCCGCCTTTTACCCTGATTGGAGCTACCACCCGCGCTGGATCGCTCACTTCACCATTACGCGACCGCTTTGGTATTGTCCAACGTCTAGAATATTACAATGTCGCTGATTTACAGAATATTGTGCAGCGCAGCGCGCAATGCCTTGGACTATCAATGGATGCGGATGGGGCATTAGAGGTCGCGCGCCGCGCGCGAGGTACACCACGGATTGCTAACCGCTTATTGCGCCGAGTGCGAGATTATGCAGAAGTGAAAGGAAATGGACATATCTGTCTGGATACGGCGGGTAAAGCGCTCGATATGCTTGATGTCGATCATCTCGGTTTTGATTATATGGACAGAAAGCTACTGTTGGCGATCATGGAAAAATTCTCTGGTGGTCCCGTTGGGCTTGATAACTTGGCCGCGGCGATTGGCGAAGAGAAAGATACCATTGAGGATGTATTAGAACCTTTCCTTATTCAGCAAGGTTATTTGCAGCGTACCCCTCGTGGACGTATTGCAACCGATCGAGCTTATCTGCATTTTGGAATAGAAAAGTAGTCTCTGATTTCAATTCGATACGCTATTTCATCATCAATCGAGGTAAAGCTTCGCTTTTCTGATCAATAAACTCAATACTGTCGAACGCTTCAACTATCGGCAGTATTGAGGTTACCTTATCTGCAAAATATCTCCTGTGATTCCTTTATGACCATGTCATACGTGCTCTGTATGATTTATGTGTGTTTATGTCAGAGCCTAGCTGGCTATTGAGTGGCGACATGAACCGACGTGAGGAGAGTGCTTAATACTCCACGATAGAAAAAGCGGAATAAGCTCAAAATATTTTTATTTCGGTCACATTTTTACACATTACTTAAAATGACGAAAAATAGACTAATTGAGTTTATTGTTAACTGATTGTGTTTAATATCCGTATCCACTCTGCTTTTTTTTACCTTATTAAAACACCCAATCTGACCTTTTCTTGATTTGTATCATTTTGTTGTTTTTTTGCGCATTGATGTATCACGGAAATTGATTTAAATCAAAGCGCTTTCCCAAACAAACCCTTTGAAACTCAGGGTCTTTGGCAGTAGTATTAGTCGCAGCTATATTAGCTAGAGCTTAACGATTTACTAACCACAACGGCACATAATTGCAACAATTCATTACAAGAAATTAAGCGGTGATCTTACGTTTAATTCACGTATACGTTGGGCGTTATGTCATAAGTGTCATTCAGCCGACACAAAGGAGTTACCATGATTGATGTAGTGGAGCTATCGCGGTTGCAGTTTGCACTGACAGCGATGTATCACTTCTTATTCGTTCCATTGACTTTGGGCATGGCGTTTTTACTCGCCATTATGGAGTCACTTTATGTAATGACCGATAAGCAAATCTATAAGGACATGACAAAGTTCTGGGGTAAGCTTTTCGGGATTAACTTTGCACTGGGTGTGGCGACTGGCTTGACCATGGAGTTCCAGTTCGGAACTAACTGGTCTTACTATTCCCACTACGTCGGCGATATTTTTGGTGCGCCGCTCGCCATTGAAGCGCTGGTCGCTTTCTTTTTAGAATCAACCTTTGTCGGTTTGTTCTTCTTTGGATGGGATAGGCTTTCTAAACGCCAACACCTTACCGTAACTTGGCTGGTTGCTTTAGGCTCTAGTTTCTCTGCCTTGTGGATTCTTGTTGCTAACGGTTGGATGCAAAACCCTGTAGGTGCTGAGTTCAATTTTGAAACCATGCGTATGGAGATGGTTAGCTTTGCTGATGTGGTACTCAACCCGGTCGCACAAGTTAAATTTGTTCATACAGTGGCTGCTGGCTACACCACCGGGGCGATGTTTATTCTTGGTATCAGCGCTTACTACCTACTGAAGGGACGTGATGTTGCGTTCGCTCGTCGCTCATTTGCTATCGCTGCCTCTTTTGGTATTGCCGCAGTCCTGTCTGTAATTGTACTTGGTGATGAATCAGGTTATGAGCTGGGTGATGTACAAAAGGTAAAACTAGCGGCTATCGAGTCTGAGTGGCACACTGAACCTGCTCCTGCTGCGTTTACCCTATTTGGTATTCCTAACCAAGAAACGATGCAAACGGATTATGCGGTCAAAATTCCTTATCTGATGGGGATTATCGCGACTCGTTCATTAGATAAAGAAGTCACCGGTTTACGTGATCTACGTGAAGAGCATTTAGATCGTATCCGTAATGGTATGTATGCCTACGACCTATTACAGCAACTTCGTGCCGGTGATAAATCGGCAGAGAACATGCTGGCCTTTAATGAGGTTAAGCAAGATCTCGGTTATGGCTTACTGCTAAAACGATACACTGAGAATGTTGTTGATGCCACAGAGGCGCAAATCCAAGCCGCAGCAGACGATTCTATCCCTACGGTATGGCCGCTATTCTGGTCTTTCCGTATCATGGTGGTCTGTGGCTTTATTATGTTGTTTGTGTTCGGCGCGGCGTTTGTTCAAACTTGTCGCCAAAAAATCGAGCAGAAAAAGTGGGTACTCAAAGCGGCACTATGGAGTATTCCATTACCATGGATTGCTGCTGAGGCGGGTTGGTTTGTCGCTGAATACGGTCGTCAGCCTTGGGCGGTCGGTGAAATACTTCCGGTTAACGTTGCGGCATCCGCATTGACGGCGGGACAAATTTGGACATCACTGATTGCGATCTTAGCGCTGTATACGTTATTCCTTATTGCTGAAGTGTATTTAATGCTGAAGTTCATTCGTAAAGGCCCAAGTAGCTTGAAAACTGGCCGCTACCATTTCGAACAAAATGGCAGCTCGTTGGAAGACAAAGTCAACCGTCAAGTCGAAGCCTAGGCAAGGAGAAAGCAATATGTTTGATTACGAGATCTTACGACTGATTTGGTGGGTACTGATTGGTGTCCTACTTATCGGTTTTGCCATCACCGATGGCTTTGATATGGGGGTTGGAGCATTAGTCCCTATTTTGGGTAAAAACGACTCTGAGCGTCGAGTGATGATTAACTCGATTGCCCCTCACTGGGATGGTAACCAGGTGTGGCTCATTACCGCTGGTGGTGCACTATTTGCCGCTTGGCCTTTGGTTTATGCCACATCATTCTCTGGATTTTATCTGGCGATGATGGTCACTCTTGCTGCGCTTTGGTTACGCCCTCTGGGCTTAGACTATCGCTCTAAGATAGAAGATCCAAAATGGCGTAATACCTGGGACATTTGTATCTCGATCAGTGGTTTTGTGCCACCAATCATTTTCGGTGTCGCGTTTGGTAACTTGTTACAGGGCGTTCCTTTCCAATTGAACGAACTGATGATGCCAAGTTATCACGGTTCATTCTTTGGTTTGCTCAATCCTTTTGCTTTAGTGTGCGGATTAGTTAGCTTGTTTATGATCTTGATGCAAGGTGCCACGTGGTTACAAATGAAAACCACCAGCGATTTGCATACTCGTGCACGCAATACCGCACAATTAGCCGGTTTGTTAACCTTTGTCTTGTTTGTGTTGGGTGGTTTTTGGATTCAACATATTGATGGTTATGTGATTGTCAGTGCAATTGATACTTCGGCTGCCTCTAATCCGCTAAATAAAGAAGTAATTCGTGAAGCGGGTGCTTGGATGCATAATTTCCAACAGTATCCTATCTTGTGGTTGGCTCCTGCGCTTGGGGTGGTTATGCCGCTACTGGCTGTTTTAGCGTCACGTTTTGAAAAATGCGCTTTGGCGTTTTTAGTATCAAGTCTTGGTAATGCTGGGATCATCTTAACCGCTGGTTTTGCGATGTTCCCATTTGTCATGCCTTCAGACTTAGTACCAAGTCATAGCCTAACCATGTGGGATGCAACATCGAGTGAGTTAACTCTGAACTTAATGACTGGGGTAGCTTTTGTTATGGTCCCTATTATCTTGAGTTACACGGTATGGTCTTACTATAAAATGTTCGGTCGCTTGGATAACAAGTACATCGAAGATAACAACAACTCACTTTACTAAGGAGCGAAACAATGTGGTATTTTGCATGGATTCTTGGTGTATTGCTGGCTTGTGCGTTTGGCATCATCAATGCTCTTTGGTTAGAGCACTCTGAAATGATGGATAAAGACCGTGAGTGATTGGTCTGAACGACTCACTAGACTGCATCAACCATTAGATAAAGGTGCTCTTAGAGCATTAGTTATGGTGTTAGGGTTTTACCATGTTGCAATGGTCATGTGGGATCCTGAAGCCTATGCAGTGAGTATTGGTGGGTTCAATGCCATTATTGGTCCATTACTGATTTGGGCAATGTGTTCAAGTATGGTTTACGGGGTTGGTTTCAAGCCACGTTATTGGTTATGGCAAGGCGTTTTTAGTCCTTACTTTTCACTGCCAATCCTCGTTGGGTTCTTGTTCTTGCGTTTTTCAGGAGTATCGTAAAGTCATTCATAAGACTGACACGACAGCAAAGTAACGATAGCGCTATCTTTTAATCAGATAGCGCTATTTTTTTAGCACATTCCAACAAAATCTTACGCTTCTTCTTGTACTCGCGCTGCCGAGATGCGGTATAGTAATCAACTCATCTTAACCATGACTGAGGCGACTTGGCATTATGGGGCAAATTTTTGATTGGCCGATAACGGTCTATTATGAAGACACCGACGCGGGTGGTGTGGTTTATCATGCCAATTATCTGAAGTTCTTTGAACGTGCGCGTACCGAAATATTGCGTTCGTTGGGTTTTTCTCAACAGCAATTATTGGAACAAAATATCGGTTTCGTGGTCCGAAGTGCGAGTGTTGATTTCATCCGTGCTGCACGTTTGGATGATCAATTAACCGTGAAAACCTCGGTCGTTGAACTTAAAAAAGTCTCTTTAACTTTCTGTCAAGAGCTGGTCAATCCTAACGGACAGCTATTGTGTAAAGCCTTAGTTAAGGTAGCATGTATCGATAACCAGAAAATGAGGCCGATTGGATTGCCTCAATCAATGATTTTGGAGTTTACTCATAGTGACTGCTGATATTTCAATGCTCGATCTATTTTTACAAGCCAGTTTACTGGTTAAATTGGTGATGTTAATTCTTTTAGCTATGTCAGTTGCTTCTTGGGCAGTGATTATTAAACGTCATAAAGCATTGGCACAAGCGGAACGTCAAGCCGAAGAATTTGAAGATAAATTTTGGTCAGGCACCGACCTGTCTATTTTGTATCAAGAGGTCAAAAAGCGTAAAGATACGCTAGAAGGTACCGAAGAGATTTTCTACAGCGGTTTTACCGAGTTTGCTCGTTTACACAAAAGTAACGCCAATGCACCAGATTATATTATGGAAGGTACCGGGCGGACGATGAGAGTGACCGTCGCTCGTGAAGTTGATGAGCTAGAAGCGCATTTGCCTTTTTTAGCGACAGTTGGCTCAATTACTCCATATATCGGCCTATTTGGAACGGTCTGGGGGATTATGCATGCCTTTATCGCCTTAGGTGCTGTTAAGCAGGCGACGTTAGCCATGGTAGCTCCTGGTATTGCCGAAGCTTTGGTCGCAACAGCAATGGGTCTGTTTGCTGCCATTCCAGCCGTCATTGCTTATAATCGATTCAGCAGTAAAGTGACTAAGCTAGAACATATTTACGCTACTTTTTCCGAAGAGTTTCATAGTATTTTACACCGCCAAGCGATGGCGGGTAGGGAATAACGCATGACTGGCTATCAACCGAAGAAACGGAAGATGACAGCAGAGATCAATGTCGTACCCTATATCGATGTCATGTTGGTGTTGTTGATCATCTTTATGGTGACCTCACCTTTCATTACTCAAGGGGTAGAGGTTGAGTTGCCGAGAACGACCATCGCTCAATCAACGGCAGAGCTTGCTGGAGACAGTGAAGCAAGCTTTATCATTGTTGAGGTTGATCAAGCGGGTAACTTAGGACTAAGCGTCAATGATGAAGAGATGCAACGTGGACTCTCATTGCAAGATTTGATTGTTCGAGTAAAAGCTGAGTTATCATTAAAACCGGATTCACCCGTTGCCGTTGGGGGAGATGCTGCGACACCATATGCGGAAATTGTCTTAGTTTTAGATGAATTGAGTCGAGCCGGTGTTGCAAAAGTCGGTCTATTAACAGACATAAAATAATAGGTTTGCCATTGCTAATGAAAGCAAAAAAAACATTGCAACGTGCCGATAATAAACCATGGTTGATTTCGGTTGCCCTTCATGTTCTTTTAGTTGTGGTGCTTTTTTGGGGTGCGGATTTTACACAGTCAAAACCAGAAACGCCTTCTGCTGGAGCGATGATGCAAGCGGTCGTGATTGATCCTAGCTTGATTCAACAACAAGCACAGCAGATACGTAATCAGCGTGAGGCTGCGGCAAAACAAGAGCAAGAGCGATTAGATAAGCTGCGTCGTGAAACCGAACAGCTCGAACGTAACCGAAAAGCCGAAGAAGAGCGCATTCGTCAACTGAAAGAGCAGCAAGCGCGAGAGGCACAAGCGGCTCGAGAAGCTGAGCGGGTTCGTCAACAGCAAGAACAACAGCGTCAAGTGGCTGAAGAAAAAGCGCGTCAAGAGCAAGAACGTGCTGCAAAAGCTGAAGCGCAACGTAAAGCTACAGAGCAAGCAGCCAAAAAAGCCGAAGCGGAGCGAGTAGCAAGAGAAGCCGCGGCAGCGAAAGCAGAACAAGAGCGTATTGCTCGTGAGAAAGCAGCTCAGGCCGCGCAAGAAAAGGCGCGTCAAGAACAAGAAGCAGCAAAGCGCGCTGAACAAGAACGAATTGCCAAAGAAAAAGCCGCTAAAGAGGCGGCAGAAAAAGCTCGACAAGAGCAGCAACGTTTGGCTCGACTAGAGCGTGAGCGCAAAGAGCAAGAAGCGGCGATGAACAGCATTTTTTCTGGTCTGGAAAGTGAAGCGCAAAGCATTTCCGCAGCGCGATCACAGCATCTTGCCAATGAAGCGCAGCGTTGGGGAGCTATCTATACCCAAATGATCCAACAAAACTTGCTGCTTGAGGATAGTTTTCGAGGACGACAGTGTCGAGTTAATTTACGTCTCATCCCTACTGGCACAGATGCTATAGTAGGTGACGTTCAAGTACTCAATGGCGATAATCGGCTATGCGCAGCGACTAAGAGAGCGGTAGCAAAAGTTGGTAGTTTCCCTCTTCCTACCGCCGATGAAAAGGATCTTATTGAAAGGCTGAAAAACATTAATTTAACTGTAGCACCTGAGTAAAAGGAACCGTTTGTGTTAAAGCGATTAATAATAGGATGGTTACTGGTTTTCACCAGTAGTATGCAACTTGCCTATGGGGCACTAGAGTTGGTGATTACCGACGGTATTAATTCTGCTCGTCCAATTGCCATTGTTCCTTTTAAATGGGAAGGAAAAACACCACTACCGGAAGATATTTCGGCGGTGATTGCTTCCGATTTACAACGCAGTGGCAAGTTTAGTCCCATTGCCACCGATAGAATGCCACAAACGCCTTACAGTGAAACTGAGGTTACGTTTGATGCATGGACTCGAATTGGCGTTGATGCATTACTGACCGGTTCAATTACTCTCAATCAACAAGGTAATTATGTTATTAATTATCAGTTGGTTGACGTGGTTCGTGGTCAGTTGACCCAAGGGCAAAGCCGAGCGTTAAGTGCTGATGGGCAGCTCGTGCTGTCTAAAGATCATGTGTTATTTAACAAAGTCGCTACGATACCTGCGCCACGGATGCGTGAA
This sequence comes from Vibrio sp. A11, assembly GCF_013048705.1. Classification (NCBI taxonomy): domain Bacteria; kingdom Pseudomonadati; phylum Pseudomonadota; class Gammaproteobacteria; order Vibrionales; family Vibrionaceae; genus Vibrio; species Vibrio sp. A11. The sequence continues at coordinate 268,026 of NZ_VHSI01000004.1, forward strand.
TATGCGCATCGTATCTCTGATCTGGTTTATGAAGAGTTAACGGGTGAAAAGGGGGCTTTTTTAACGCGTATCGCTTATGTTGTCGTTAATGATAAAGACTCTTTCCCTTATCAATTACGTGTTGCTGACTACGATGGTTATAATGAGCGCTTGGTGCTGCGTTCTAAACAGCCATTGATGTCTCCAGCGTGGTCACCAGACGGTCGTCAGTTGGCTTATGTCAGTTTTCAAAATGGCCAAGCTGAGATATTTATTATGGATATCTACACTGGGGAACGTGAAAAATTAACCTCATATCCAAGACATAATGGTGCACCGAGGTTTTCTCCAGATGGTAAAACACTGGCATTAGTTCTGTCGAAAACTGGGACGCTGCAAGTCTATACGCTTGATTTAGCTTCTCGTAAACTCACACAAATCACCCATGGCCGTTCAAATAATACCGAACCATTTTGGCATCCTGATGGTAAGTCGCTCATATTTACCTCAGATAGGGGTGGTAACCCGCAGATTTATCGAGTAAATTTGGCAAATCAGGCGGTGGACCGATTGACATGGCAAGGACGGCAGAATCTCGGTGGGCAGATTACCCCGGATGGCCGATTCATGATCATGGTGAATCGAAGTAATTCAGGCTTTCATATAGCCAAACAAGATCTTGAGACCGGTGCATTACAAGTATTAACACAAACTTTGTTAGATGAGTCTCCAAGTATTGCTCCAAATGGTGGCATGGTTATTTATAGTTCGATGTATAATCAGGCCAACGTCTTATCGATGGTTTCTATTGATGGGCGATTTAAAGCAAGGTTACCGGCAACCAATGGACGAGTTAGATCGCCAGCGTGGTCTCCGTTTTTATAGCCAACATATAATTTAGCAACTAACTATTTCATAGTAAGGAAAATAAGATGCAACTTAATAAAGTTCTCAAGGGACTCCTAATTGCGCTACCTGTTTTAGCTATTACTGCATGTAGCTCAAGTGATGACGCCGCATCAGCGTCAGGTTCACAGACTAACCAAACTACGTCTGGTAGCGCGGGTGGTGTTGATACTACCGTTGTTTCTCCAATCGGTGAATATGGCCAGTTGTCAGAGCAAGAGCTTAAAGAGCAAGCACTTCGTGAAACGCAAACCATTTACTTTGCATTTGACAATGCCACTATCGCACGTAGTTACGAAGAAATGCTTGCTGCCCATGCTGCTTACCTAAGCAAAAACCCGAGTCTAAAAGTGACAGTAGAAGGCCACGCTGATGAGCGCGGTACGCCAGAGTACAACATTGCGCTTGGTGAGCGTCGTGCTAACGCTGTAGCCAAATATTTAGAGGCTCTGGGTGTACAAGCCAATCAAATTTCGATCGTGAGCTATGGTGAAGAAAAACCACTGGTTCTAGGTCAAACTGAAGAAGCTTACGCGAAGAACCGCCGAGCTGTTCTTGTTTACTAATTGAGGTATCCCTCATGTTCAGTAACTTAAAGCAAGTTTTTACGCTTACGTTACTGGCAAGTGCAGCGAGCATTACGCTCGCTGCACCAGCTCCAGTATCCGATCTTAGTCAGCGTTCAGTCTCAACGTCGGCTAACCGCGGCGTGTCAAATGAAGGTGATGTTGCCCGTTTAGAACGATTGCTTGAAAATCGCAACCGTATGCAGTTGCAAATGCAGCAGCAACTCGATGAAATGGCACTAGAAATTAATGAGCTCCGTGGCCAACTAGAAAGAAATACCTACGATATGCAGCAAATGTTGCAGCGCCAGCGTGAACTGTTTGTTGAACTCGATAATCTACGTAGTGCAGCTAAACAATCGCCATCTGTAGCAGATGTCACAGCTAGCAATCAAAGTGATGAGTTACCACTCGGCACTTTTAGTAGTGATGTAAACGAGCAAGCGGCTTATCAGAATGCCGTGGATTTAATTTTAAAAAAGCGTGATTACGCTGGTGCGATAGCAGCATTTGAAAAATTCCAAGCTGATTATCCGGATTCTAGTTTTGCGGCAAATGCCCACTACTGGCTTGGTCAGTTACATTTCGCTAAGCGACAAGATCAGCAGTCAGCGAAAAGCTTTGCGGCGGTATTAAGTTATTCCGATTCGAATAAACGCGCCGATGCTTTAGTCAAGCTCGGTGATATCGCTGCGCGTAATAATAATGCGGCGCAAGCAAAGAAATATTATCAGCAAGTAATTAATGAATATCCGAATAGTGCTTCGGCGAAAGCCGCTCAGGATAAATTAAAGTAACGAATTGATATAAATGGATAATGCTGAGCCACTCTTATGAGTGGCTTTTTATTAAGTGCTCTATACCTCAACTACGTTGAGTTGCAAGTAAGCGGCAAATGAGTGAATTCCCATGAGCATAGAAACTATGCGATTGGAGTGAACGAACGGAGCCAACACCGCTGCAGCTTCAAATGGGGAGGGTATGTTGATTTAAGTCTGGTTTTTTTGTGTACGATGACCGATACAGTGTACAATATGCGAATTATTATAATGATCCATAGAGCAGAGCAATGAGTCACATACTGGATAAAATAGACACCGTTTACCCTTTCCCAGCTAAGCCTATTCCTCTTAGTGAGATGGAGAAAACTACCTATTTAGCAAGCACTAAGCGGTTACTAAAAGAGAAAGATGCTGTACTGATCGCCCACTACTATACTGACCCAGAAATTCAAGCCTTAGCTGAAGAGACGGGCGGCTTTGTCGGCGATTCACTAGAAATGGCTAAATTTGGTAATCGTCATTCTGCAACCACACTAATTATTGCTGGTGTACGTTTTATGGGGGAATCAGCGAAAATACTGACTCCAGAAAAGCGGATTCTGATGCCAACCTTAAAAGCCGAGTGTTCGCTTGATTTAGGTTGTCCTGCTGATAAGTTCACCGAATTTTGTGATGCCCATCCCGAGCACACCGTTGTTGTTTATGCCAATACTTCAGCCGCAGTTAAAGCGCGCGCAGATTGGGTAGTTACCTCAAGCATTGCCTTAGATATTGTTGAGCATCTTGATTCACAAGATAAAAAGATTATCTGGGGACCAGACCGTCACCTTGGCGCTTATATTGCCAAAAAGACCGGAGCAGAAATGCTCTTGTGGCAAGGAGAGTGCGTAGTACATGATGAGTTTTCTGCCGATGCCTTACGCAAAATGAAAGGGTTGTATCCAGATGCTGCGATTCTCGTTCACCCTGAATCTCCGGCCAGTGTGGTTGAACTGGCTGATGCGGTTGGCTCGACCAGTCAATTAATCAAGGCAGCAAAAACACTCCCTCAATCAACCATGATTGTGGCAACGGACAAAGGCATTTTCTTTAAAATGCAGCAAATGGTGCCAGAGAAACAATTAATTGAAGCGCCCACGGCTGGTGCAGGAGCCACCTGCCGCAGCTGTGCTCATTGCCCGTGGATGGCAATGAATGGATTGAAAGCCATAGAACAAGCACTCCGCGATGGCGGTGAAGAGCATGAGGTGTTTGTTGATGAAGCGACACGAGTGAAATCCTTGGTGCCTTTAAATCGCATGTTGGATTTTGCTGAGCAGCTCAATCGCCAAGTACAAGGGAACGCTTAATGAAAAAACCGTCAGTTGCGACTGACGGTTTTTTTGAGTTGATGCTTTAGATGGTTGTGATCGCTGGCGTGGTTATTGAGAATCAGACTCCGCTAAATCGGCGGCACGCTGAGTCAAACCACATAGCATCACAGGAATCGCGTTATAGATTTCAGTAAACTGATCTAAATCGTTCATACCTTGTTCAGCTAAGGTGGCCAAAGACGTTTCTGGATCGTACAACATGCTCAACGATAACAACACCCCCCCCATCAGGGCATTCTCTTGACTATTTTCTGGCATCAGCACTTCCCAATCATCACGCGTTAATTGCCAGCCCTGTAAAACCCCTTCACAGAAATCACGAGTATTCTGTGTGACGATATCTTCTTCATCCAGTTCACATCCTTCAGGCCAAGACCAACTGCCGTCTAAAAGAGCAGGGCGATATTCATTCCATAAACGGATAATCAACCCAAAATAGCTTTCCATCTGCTTTGCATCACTAAAGGGAGCCGTATCATCACCACCCCACAAAAATGGCAACCATTCTGAAGGAGGAAGAACATTCGGCGCGAGGGCCATGGCAGTAATAAAGCCCTGGGTTTTCGCTTCATTAAGAAGTTTATCTTCTAAATCTGCAGCGCTTAGAATATCGTTTAAGGTCAAAGTAAAGCCTCATAGTCAACAGCAAAAAGTGAAGTTATCTTAACTCTAAACGTACGATCAATGCGAGCATCCAGGGAACTGATGAAGGTTTTTTGAACAAATGAGGTAATAATTAGCCAAACAAGCCAAGATGTGAGTTTTTTTAAGATTTCTGCTTGACCCTATTAATGAATATCACTAAATTAACGCCTCGTTAGCACAAGATGCTAGCCCATTACGGTGAGTTGTCCGAGTGGCTGAAGGAGCACGCCTGGAAAGTGTGTGTACGGCAACGTACCGAGAGTTCGAATCTCTCACTCACCGCCACATTCAAGTTTAAAGACGTCTCAGGACGTCTTTTTTCTTATCTAAAAATTATCAAAATCAATGAGTTACGGTTTCGTGGCGTTCCATAAAGTGTCGTAAAAGCGCTTGTCTAGAGTAATACCTAAAGTAATACCCAGTATTCCTACTTGATGCTAGTATTACTTTTGAGCACTAAATCAGGTATTACTTTGTTGTCATTTTCTCTATCAGTTCGATCTTTAACTTGATGTAAGTTAAGCAGTTATCGACCAAAAGTAATACCTAGATTTTTTCGAAAATTGAGCTTTGTTCAGGTATTACTTGAGGGATCAAAATGGCGAATAATCTTACGGCTAGGCAAATCCAAACGGCAAAGCCCAAAGATAAGCTCTATCGCTTATCTGATGGCGGCAATCTCTACTTCTGTGTGCGTACAAGCAATTCACGTTCTTGGCAGTTTCGTTATAAACGACCTGGTCAGGACAAAATCACTTATCTTTCCTTTGGTACTTATCCAGACATGTCCTTGGCAGAAGCGCGAGAGAAAGCGCTAGAGGCCCGAAAGATGCTTGCGGATGGTATTGATCCTCAACTGGCCAAAGAAGAGCAAAAGGCCAAAGTTATTGTCGAGCAAAATGCGACGTTCAAGTTTGTCGCTGAGCAGTGGAAGGCAACGAAGGAAGGGCAGATAAAAGAGAAGACTCTCAATGGTAACTGGCGCAAACTGGAGCTCTATGCTTTTCCCAAGCTAGGCACGATACCCGTTAGCAAAATCACGGCGCCTATCGCTATTGCGGCGTTGCGTCCCGTTGAAACACAAGGCTTACTAGAAACCGTAAAACGTACCGCCCAACTGATGAACGAGATCATGAATTATGCTGTAAACAGCGGTGTGATTCATTCTAATCCATTATCTGGTATCCGTGACGTATTCAAGAAGCACAAAGTAGTGCACATGAAAGCGCTACAGCCTCATGAGATGCATGAGCTTATTCGAACGGTAGCAACCGCCAATATTCAGCATGTGACGCGCTTTCTGATTGAATGGCAGCTTCATACCATGGTTCGCCCTAATGAAGCGTCAGGCGCTCGCTGGGAAGAAATAGACATGGCAAACCAGCTATGGATTATCCCGAAAGAGCGAATGAAGATGAACCGCGAGCATGTTGTTCCTCTAACGCCCCAGACTCTAGCGCTCCTTGAAGCGATCAAGCCAATTAGCGGACATCGAGACTATATATTTCCTTCGAGCCGTAACCCGAAAGTCCCAACCGATTCAGAAACAGCAAATAAAGCACTAGGGCGGATGGGGTTTAAAGATAGGACGACAGCTCACGGTCTTCGTGCTTTGGCCAGTACAACACTTAATGAACAGGGCTTTGATGCAGATGTTATTGAGGCTGCGCTTGCCCATACGGATAAAAACCAAATACGTAAGGCTTATAACCGTACTGACTATTTAGACTCTCGCCGTAAGCTAATGAGCTGGTGGAGTGAACATATTGAGAAATCAAGTTATGGAAGTTACAGTGTTACTGGTATGGAGCATTTACATTTGGTAAAAGCTTAAGTAACTATTTTGTATCAAATATAAATAAAATTAGACATATGTCATCTTTTTGAAATTAACCAGCGCAAGAGGTGATATATGCCAAACAATATTCGCTTGATCCGTTCTCGAGAAGTGCTGGCTTTAACTGGTTTATCTTGTTCGAGTATGTACCGTTTCATCGAACAAAATGACTTCCCTACCCAAGTTCAGCTCGGTGGACGAGCTGTGGCTTGGGTAGAGAGCGAAGTATAGGATTAGATTCGAAAGCGAGTTTCTAATAGAGAACTTTAAACTCATGTTTACGGGTTGATTTTGACCTGCAAAATTATGATACGATTTACAAGGAATCAAAAGCGTCATTTATTAGTTTCTCTATTAGCTTGCTCTTATTAATATGGTTATCTTTACAGAGTTTTTCTATTTTTGGTTCAACATTACTTTCCATCGAAAAAGTGAATGTTTTTTTATTTTTATTTTTTAATCGACTTTTTTGCTGAGACCAAGACCTTTTCATTTTTTCTATGAATTCAAACTTATTTCCTAACCCGTTAATTTTCTGTGATGCCGGCCAAAGATCTAATAGCACGATGGATGAGTAATACTTATGGATATAATCTTCTCTGTCTGCCTCTGGTAAAAACCAACCAGATATATGGTTTTTTTTAAGATAGCAATAAGCCCAATCAACCTGTTGTTTATTTTTTACATCTAACCATTGATACTTTATTGTATTAGCATTTAACCAAAAAACTTTTAATTGTTGTTGATAGTTTTTATTTAGCAACATACTATTGACTATTATATCAAGTAGGATGTGATCATACATAATATTAGGACTGCTTTCTATATTTAAGGTTAAGTGTTCTTTAAATGAAAATGTGGATAAATTAATGGAACTTGTATTTTCAAATTCATTTGATCTATTGATAACCAAGTGTTCAAAGTCAAAATCTTTTTCTTCAAGAGGTATAATTTCATTTGTGATTTGATGAAAAATATTAGAAAGATATAAGCATGATGCTAAATAGTAACATTGTCTAATATTAGAACTGTCAATCCAAAGTAAATCACTTTTAATTACACCGGTGTTGTTTAATTTTTCTATAATTGACTCTATGTTGATTGATGAAGAAATTAAATTTGATGAAATAAATTTAACATCATTGTGCGCCGAGCATGGCGTTGATCTAGGAGGTGAAAGTCCTCTACGGGCTCAGTCGAGCGGGAACCGTTAGCCTATGCAAGGGTGTTCATCGTGAGGTGAAATCTGAAGGAAGCAAATGGCAAAAC